>JAEUQS010000570.1 GCA_016789625.1 Acidobacteriota bacterium
CACAGCGACAGCGTGGGCGGCGCCGTGATCTGCAAGGACCCCGTCGACGCCGCGAAGATCGGCTTCTCCCAGAATGCCGCGGGCGGCATCCTCTCGCCGTTCGACGCGTTCCTCGTGACGCGCGGCATCAAGACCCTGCCCATCCGCATGCGGGCGCACGACGCGAACGGCCGCGCCGTCGCGGCGTTTCTCGAGGGGCACCCCAAGGTCGAGTCGGTGATCTACCCGGGCCTCGAATCGCACCCCGGGCACGCGCTCGCGAAGCGGCAGATGTCGGGCTTCGGCGGGATGATCTCGTTCGATCTGGGCTCCGAGGGGGCCGCCAAGCGCCTCCTCGACCGCGTGCGCATCTGCGCGCTCGCCGAGAGCCTCGGCGGCGTCGAGAGCCTCATCTCGCACCCGGCCACGATGACCCACGCGAGCGTCGAGCCCGAGGAGCGCAAGCGCCGCGGCATCACGCCCGGCCTCGTCCGCGTGTCCTGCGGCATCGAAGATCTCGAGGACATCGTCGCGGACCTCGAGCACGCGCTCTCCGGCGTGTGACCGGCGAGACGAACCTGACTGCGCTTCTCCGGACGATGCGGCCGGAGATGCAGCAGGACGCCTACGTGTTCCTCACGTTCAACGGGGAGCCGCCGGCGGCGCTGGTCCTCGGCGCGTGGGCGCTCGTGCGCGAGGCCGAAGGGCCCACGCTGATCGTAAAGGAGAGCGCGTCGTCGGATCTCGCCGGCGCCCTTCCGCGGTGGGCGCTCATCACGCTCACGGTGCACTCGTCGCTCGAGGCCGTCGGCTTCCTCGCGGCCCTCAGCACGGCGCTCGCCAAAGACGGAATCAGCACGAACGCGATCTCGGCTTACTTCCACGACCACCTGTTCGTGCCCTGGGAGCGGCGCGGCGACGCGCTCGCGGTGCTGAAGGCGCTCGCGGCGCCCGGAGCCTGAAGCTCAGGGCTCGCCGGTGAAGAGCCGTGCGGCCGCGCGGGCACCGCACTTCTGATACCGATGGTACGCGGCCGCGGCGGCGCGCCGGGTGAGATCGCTCGCATCTCCGGCGGCCCAGGAGCTCACGGCCGCCTCGAGCGTGTAGGCCTCGGGCGCCATCAGGCCCGTCGTCAGGACGAGCGGATGCGCGCCCGCGCGCTCGAGATGAGGTCCGAAGTACGCCTTGCTCGCGCACGCGAGGACGATCGCGCTCCGCGGCGGCGCGTCCGCGAGGGGAGCGGGAGGCGGAGGAACGGAGAAGTCCATGAGCCCGTCGTGTCCCACGTACGCGACCAGCGCTGCGGCACCTCCGGCCGGGAGCGCCTGCCCGTTCTTTCCTGCGGGCACGCTCTCCGCTGCGCGACCCGCCGCCATCGCGAGGAAGCGCTCGGTCGCCTTACGGATCTCCCGGCCGTCCCAGGCGTCGGCGACGAGATGCACGACGATGTCTCTGCCTTCTCTGCCTTCAGCCCGCAGCGTCTTCGAGAGGACGAGGCGGACGAGGATGCCCGGTGCCGGGTTCGCTTCACGCCGCTCGACGGTCCAGCCCCCGTGCCGTGTGAAGTACGTGTCGAGGCCGTAGCCGGCTCCCCAGTACAGGTTCCGCACGGGGTCCTGTCCGTTGCCGATCGCTTTCGGCACCGGGACGATGCCCTGGTTGTCGTTGTCGCAGAGAGCGACGACGACATGCACCACCAGCGGCCGGCCGGCGGCGAGATCGCGAGAGACCCGGGCCTTCACGTCGGCTCCCGAGGAGGCGCTCAGGGCAATCCCAGGCAGGAAGAGAACGAGGGCCAGGCCCGCCTCGAGGCCGGTCACTTTCGGTTGGTCGAGGTGTCCTTCACCCAGGCCGCGAACGCGGCGTCGGCGTAGCCTGCGTCGAAGCCGAGGATCTCGGGCAGCTCGTACGCGTTCAGCTTCTTCATCGCCGCCCGCACGGCCTCGAAGTTCGCGGGGACGCTCTTGGCGATGAGCAGGAACTCGCGGTCGTCGTTGACCTTGCCCTTCCAGAAGAACACCGACCGCACGCCCGGCAGGATGTTCACGCACGCGACGAGGTGGTTCTCCACCAGGTGGTGTGCGATGTCGAGGGCCTGCTCCTCGGTGCCCACCGTGGTGACGACCACGAGGACCTTGGGGGGCGGCGGATCCGCCTTCGCGGGTTTCGCGGGGGAGGACCTCGGTTTGGGCACCGGCTTCCGGGCTTTCTGGGTTCGGGTAACCGCCATGCGCGGATCCTGCGCGCGGGCCGCGCGGCGGTCAATCACCGGGGCGTGGTACCTTAGTGCCGCGAGCGGTCTCGCGCTCGCATCTGATCCAAGGGGGCGTACCGGTTTCGACGGGGCATCCTGCGATCGGGGAGCACGCCGAGCACGCCATTCCCTCGTAAAAAGGTATGGCAAAAACTAGCTGCCAACGACAGCGAACTCGCTCTCGCAGCCTAACTGAAAAGTTAGTCCTGTGACGGGAGCCGGGGAGCGCGCCTGAAGCGCCTCGGCTCTTGTCGCGAAATTCAGGCTAGTGAAGGGGCCGCCGTCTGAAGCCCCCGAACGAAGTTGCCAGACTGGCTTCGGCACTCGATCGTCTGGACTCGATAGGGCCGCGGTGAGATAAAAAGTCCAGACTGAGCGTGGAGAATCTCGACGTTCGGGCGCTTCGGACGGGGGTTCGACTCCCCCCGCCTCCACCAGCGACCCCCAGGCCCGCCGAAAGGCGGGCCGTTTTTCTTAGTACCGCCGACAAGGCGGGCCGTTTTCTTAAGTACCGCCGAAAGGCGGGCCGTTTTCTTTTAGTACCGCCGAAAGGCGGGCTTTCTCATGGCTCCGCCGAAAGGCGAGCCTTCTTTCCGCCGACGAACCCCGTCGCCATCGCCGTGCCGCACAGAATCACCGCGCACGCTCCCAGCATGCCGGGCGTCACGGGCTCGGCGAGGAAGATCGCTCCCCAGAGCATCCCGAACGCCGGGATGAGAAACGTCACCGCGATCGCGCGGACGGGTCCGAGCCGCGCGATGAGCGGAAAGAAGATGACGTACGCGAGCGCCGTGCACGCGACGCCGAGCGCAACGAGCGCGCCCCAGGCCCTGCCGGACGGCATCACCGCCGGGAACTTCAGGATCGTGAACGGCAGCAGCACCACGGCCGCGCCCACCTGGCACACGGCCGAGGCCACGAGCGGCGGCACGCTCATGAGGCGCTTCTTCGTGTAGTTGGCCGCGATGCCGTAGAGGAGCGCGGCGACGAGCGCCGCGCCGATCGCGGGCAGCGCGCGGGCGAGATCGCCCTTCAGCCCGATGCGGTCCCGCACGAGGAGCGCGACACCCACGAACCCCACGACGAGGCCCACGACCCGGGGGCGTTCCAGCCGGTCCCCCAGCCAGAGCCAGCCCAGAAGCGCGGTGAAGAGCGGCGAGGTCGCGTTGATCACCGACGTGAAACCCGCCGTGAGAGAGAGCGTCGCGTACGCGAACAGCGTGAACGGGAGCGCGGAGTTGAGAACCCCGAGGAGCACGAGAGGCAGCAAGTCGCGCTTTCTTTCGCGGAGCCTCAGCGAGCGCCCGGCCAGCGGCACGAGCACGACCGCGGCGATCACGACGCGGAGCCCGATGAGAGCGACGGGCCCGAACTCCGGCGCGGCGATGCGCATGAAGAGGAAAGAGGCTCCCCAGAGGGCCGCGAGCACGATGAAGAGAAGGCCGTCGACGGGTGTCATGGTGGGGAACCTACGGGCCCGCGAGCTCCACCGTTCGCCGAATCCGGACCCGTCTCCGGCAGGATGTCGGCGAGCGGCCCGAGCCGGCGCATCGCGGGCGAGACCCCGCAGATCACCGCGACGACGACGAGCGTGCCCACGCCCCCGAGGAGCACCGAGCCCACCGGCCCGAGAAGCGCGGCCGTCATGCCCGACTCGAACTCGCCGAGCTCGTTCGAGAGGCCGATGAAGACGTAGTGGATCGCCGACACCCGGCCCCTCAGCGCGTCGGGCACGAGCTGCTGCTCGAGCGTCATCCGGATCACCACCGAGACCATGTCGGCGGCGCCCGCGACCGCGAGGAACGCGCCCGAGAGCCACGGGTTCGTCGAGAGCCCGAAGCCGATCGTCACGACCCCGAACACCGCGACGGCCGTGAGGAGCACGACCCCCGGACGCTTCCAGGGGGCGAGGCGCGTGAGCACCATCGCCGTGACGAGCGCTCCGGCCGCCGGCGCGGCGCGAAGGAGCCCGAGGCCCGTGGGCCCCACGTGCAGAACCTCCTTGGCGAAGACGGGGAGGAGCGCCGTGACGCCCCCGAGGAGCACGGCGAAGAGGTCCAGCGAGAGAGCGGGCAGGAGGAGCCTCGAGCCGAAGATGAACCGCACGCCCACGAGGAGGTCGGCCGCGCTCTTCACCTTGGCCGCGCGCTCCAGGGCCTCGCCGACCCCTTTCCGCGCGAGGCCCACGAGCACGAGCGCGAAGGAAGCGGCGCAGGCCGCGTGGAGCACGTAGGCGAAGCGGGCCGTACCCGTCGCGAGAAGCAGGCCGGCGACGGCGGGCCCCGCGATGGACGCCGCCTCGAAGCCCGACGAGGAATACGTGTTGAGCCTGGGGCGGTCCTCGGGCGGCACGAGGCGCGGCAGCATCGACGCGACCGCGGGTGAGTTGAAGCTCACGGCCGTGGCGTGGAGCGCGAGGAGCCCGTAGACGAGAGGCGCCGAGAACGCGCCCGTCGCCACGGCCGCGAGCCCGCAGGCGGCCGCCAGCATCGTGACCTGCGAGGCCACGGCCACCCGCGGACCGCCGAGGCGGTCCACGACGTGTCCCGAGAAGATCGCGAGGACCACGACCGGGAGCACCTGCACGAGACCCACGAGGCCCAGCGCGAACACCGACCCCGTGCGCTCGTAGACGTCCCAGCCCACGGCCACGGCGAACACCTGCCGCCCGAAAACGGACGCGACGCGGCCCGACAGAAAGGGCAGAACGTGGGGGGCGCGGAGAACGCGGTCCATGAGAAACGCGCCGTCCGGCGC
>JAEUQS010000600.1 GCA_016789625.1 Acidobacteriota bacterium
CGAGGAGCAGGTGCCGCGCCTGGAAGTCGGATCCCCGGATCGTGTCCACCATGCTGAGCCCGAGCGCGACGGCCCAGCACGTGTCGATGCGCGCCAGCGTCTTCGCCGGCAGGTCGGACGCTTTGCGCTCCTTCCACGAGAGCCCCCGGAGCTTGAGGCGCGCGCGGGTGAGGAGGAACGAACGGAGAGCCTGCCCCGGACTCTTCGCGAGCTCCATGCCGACGGCCTTCAGAACCTTCGAGAGGCCTTCGAGCCCTTCGTCCACGTAGCCGCTCCGGAGGAGCTGCTCGGCCGCGCGGCGCGAGAGCTCGAGCGCGACATCCTCCGGCGCGCCCTCCGCCGCCTGCCGGAAGGCCTCCGCCGCGTCGCGTCCCCGGCCCGCGTTCGAGAGCGCCTCACCCAGGCGGCGGGCGAGCGCGCGCCGCCGGGGATCGCCCTCTCCCGCGAGCGTGAGCGCGCGACGGTAGAGCCGCACGGAGCGGTCGAACGCGAGGGCCTTGGCCGCTCTCTCCGCCGCCTCCTCGGTGTAGCGGGCCGCGCGCATCGCGTCGCCCGCCTCCTCGAAGTGGTGCGCGAGCGTCTCGGCGTCGAAGTCCTCGCGGGCGGCCAGCGCCGTCGCGAGCCGCCAGTGGAGATCCTGCTTCTGGTCGGCCGGAAGGCGCGCGAGGAGCACGTCGCGGATGCGCGAGTGGTAGAGCTCGATCTCCTCGCGGCCCCTTCGCGTGCGGCTCCACACGAGGTGCTCCGAACGGAGGAGCGCCACGACCTTGCGCTCGTCGGCCTCCAGCCGCGCGGCCTCCTTGGCGACGTCGATCGGGATGGGCTGGCCGGCCACGGCGACCGTCTCGAGGAAGCGGCGCACGTCCACGGGCAGCCGCGTGATGCGCGACGCGATGACTGTGTCGAGCGAGAGGCCTCCGCGCGAGCCCACGTCGCCCGCGCGCGAGTGCCGTACGAGCTCCTCGATGAACGAAGGGTTCCCGCCCGACTCCTGGGCCACCGCCTCGAGCCACTCGCGGGAAACCGTCCGCTGCCGCGAGAGCGCGAGGGACTCGGCCATCTCCTCGGCCTCGGCCAGGGGCAGCTCCTCGAGCAGGATGCGGTGGATGTCGCCGGGCGACGAGAGCGTCGTGCGCAGGGCGGCGAGGACCGGGCTCGACTCGCGCTCCTCGCTCCGGTACGCGGCCACGAGGAGGAGCGGCGGCGCGGGCGGCGTGAGGATCTCGCCCAGGAGGAGCGCGCTGTCCACGTCGCCCCACTGCAGGTCGTCGATCGCGAGCACCACGAGGCCCCGCCGCGAGAGGTTGAAGAGCAGCTCCTTGAGCGCCGCGAAGGCCCGGCGGCGAAGCTCCTGGGCCTCGGGCATGCCGAGCAGCTCGCGGGCGGCCTCGTGCACGGCGGGCACCTGGAGGAGCACGGGAAAGAGCCGCGCGAGCGCGAGCGTGTGCCGCGGCAGGAGCGGAGCGACCTCCTCGGGCTTTCGCGCGAGGAGCCATTCGCAGAGGGAATCCAGCACGCTGTCGACGGCCTTGTAGGGCACCGACTCCTGCTGGTAGCAGCGGCCCGTGAGGACGATCGCCTCGTTGTCGCGCGAGGAGAGCCGCTCGAGAAACTTCGTCACGAGCGCGCTCTTGCCCATCCCCGAGCGGCCCTCGACGAAGACCGTGACGGTCCTTCCCCGCCGCGAAGCCTCCGTGGCCGAGGCCAGGATCGCGAGCGGCCCGTCGCGGCCCACGAAGACGCCCGCGCGAACGGGCCGGGGCACGATGCGGCGGACGCCCGTGGAGTCGTCCTCGCCCTTGATCTTCTTGAGGATCATCCGGCCCCGCGGACGGGCCTTCGGATCCCGCGCGAGGAGCTCACGGCACAGGCGGTCGAGATCGTCGGGCACGTCGGGGAAGGAGTCCGACACGGAGGGCGCGTCGAACCACTGCTTGGAGACGAGCACCTCCATGGCGTCGCCCTGGAACGGCAGACGCCCCGTGAGGACCTCGTAGAGCATCGAGCCGGCGGAGTACCAGTCGCTCTCCTCGGTGCCGGCCTTTCCACGGGCCTGCTCGGGCGACATGTACGCCGGAGTGCCCGCGGCCTCGCTGCCCGAGCCGCCCGAATCCTTCCGGAGGTCGCGGAGCAGCCCGAAGTCCAGGAGCTTGGCCTGCCCCGAAGGCAGGACGAGGACGTTCGAGGGCTTCAGGTCTCCGTGCAGGCGGCCCTGCTCGTGGAGGTACACGAGCCCCTCGCCGAGCGACGCGAACACCTTCCGCACCCGCGCGATCCAGATCGCGGGGTCTTCCTCGGGGTCCCTCTTCAGCGCTTCCGCCAGGGACACCCCGGGCACCAGCTCCATCGTGTAGTACCAGCGGTTGTCCTCGTTGAGGAGCTCGTACAGCGCGACGAGGTTGGGGTGCGAGAGGTCCGCGAGCTGGCGGAACTCCTTCTTGAAACGGTAGAGCGCGTCCGCGTCGCCCTTGTGGAGCGCCTTCAGCGCGAGCTGGGCCTTGCGCTCGCGGTCCCACACCTCGTACACGGTTCCGTAGGCGCCCTCGCCCAGCTTTCGCTGGAGAACGAAGCGCTGCGGGGCGCGCGGATTCAGGCCGTCCACGACGACAGTCTATTTCGGGAGCGGCCGCTTCATAATCACTTCACGCATGACACCCGCCGGCCAAACCCCGGAGTCCTCCCCCGCGGCGGTGGCCCAGCCCCTGGGCCGCATCCTCGTGGTGGACGACAACGAGCTGAACCGCGACCTCCTCGGCCGCCGGCTGGTGCGCGCCGGCTACGCCGTCGAGATGGCCGAGGACGGCCACCAGGCCCTGGCGCTCGTGCGGGAGCAGAGCTTCGACTGTCTGCTCCTCGACGTGATGATGCCCGGAATCAGCGGCCTCGAGGTGCTCCAGGAGATCCGCAAGGGCTTCACGATGTCGGAGCTGCCCGTGATCATGGCGACCGCGCGGGACGGCAGCCAGAACATCGTCGAGGCGTTCTCGATGGGCGCCAACGACTACGTCACCAAGCCCCTCGACTTCGCCGTCGTCCTCGCGCGCATGAGGACGCAGCTTTCCCTCAAGCGCGCGACGGAGGAGATCTCCAAGCTGAACCTGCGCCTCGTGGAGGCGCAGGAGCGCATCGCGAACCTCATGCAGTCGTCCACCGAGGCGGTGAAAGACGTCCCGGCCTGGGCGCACGACGTCTCCGAGGAGCTCACGGGCGTCCTCGGCGTGCCCGAGATCGGCGTCTTCTCCTTGGACGGCGACGCCATCGTGAGGCTCTTTCCCGGCACCGCCCCGGCGCCGGGGCCCGACGACGTGAAAGCCCTCCGCAAGAACCTCACGTTCCTCCCGCGCGACGCCGACACGCTCGTGCCCGTCTCGGGGATGTCGGGCGAGATGCTCGGCGTCCTCGTGCTCGTGGGCAAGGGGCGTGCGTTCTCGACCGACGAGCGCAGGCTCGTCGCGAGCTTCGCGCACCAGCTCGGCGGCACGCTCGAGCTCGTGAGGACGCGCAAGGAGCTCGAGAAGGCCCGCGACCGCAAGACCACGACGCGCAAGGGCATGCTCGACCGGGGAGTCGACCTGGCTTCGATCTGCCCCGTGTGCGGCGCCTGCTACGACCAGAAACACACGACCTGCCGGTCCGACGGCCGCCCGCTCGACAACTCGCGCCTCCTGCCGTTCCGCATCCTCGATCGCTACCGGCTCGTGCGGCTCCTCGCCACGGGCGGCATGGGCACGGTGTTCCACGCGTACGACGTGAAGCTCGACCGCAACGTCGCGGTGAAGATCCTGAACCCCGAGCACTTCGGCGACAGCGCCATCCGCATGCGGTTCGAGTACGAGGCCCGGGCCGTGGCCCGCATCGAGCATCCGGGCGTCGTCGCGCTCTTCGACACGGGCGAGCTCGAGGACGGCTCGATGTTCCTCGTGATGGAGAAGCTCGAGGGCTCGGACCTCTCGAACCTCCTCGCCGACTACGGCCGCGGCACGCCGAAGCAGGTGGCGCGCCTCCTGCGCCTCGGCGCGGCGGCGCTCTCGGCCGCGCACCGCGCGGGGGTCCTGCACCGCGACGTGAAGCCCGAGAACCTCTTCCTCACCGACGCGGCCGCCGGCTTCGAGGTGAAGATCCTGGACTTCGGCGTCGCCAAGCAGATGAACCTCGAGACCCGGCTGACGCGCACGGGGCTCATCGTGGGCACCCCCGCGTACATGGCGCCCGAGCAGGTCTCGAACCTCGAGCTGGACGTGCGGAGCGACCTCTACAGCTTCGCGGCCGTGGCGTACGAGTCCCTCGTGGGTCGCCGGGTGACGCAGGAGAGCGACCTTGCGCGCATCTTCGTGGAGGTTCTCCAGGTGGATCCGCCCTCGGTCTCGTCGCTCGTGCCCGGGGTCTCCTCCACGATCGACGCCGCGTTCCGCGTGGCCCTCGCGAAGGACCCGAACAAGCGTCCGTGGGACGTCGAGAAGTGGGTGGAGTCCTTCGTCGCCGACCTCGACGCGGTGCCCGCCACGTCGAGCGGCTGGCCGTTCTCGGTAGGCAGTCCGTAACCGTTTCCTACAATTCGGGGGTGACGGCGGACCTCACCCTTCTGGAAAGCGGTCTCGCGCGCTTCGACGGCCTTCCGGCCGGGTTCCGCGCGGGCTTCACGACCCGCCGCCTCACGCCCGACGGCACCTCCCCGGAGGAAGCTCTCCGAAGCCTGGCCGACGCTCTCGGCGCGCCCCTCGTCGAACGCGTGAGGCTGCGACAGGTGCACGGCAGGACCGTCCTCCACGCCGCGGAATCCCTCCGTGCGGGCGAGGACGTCCTGCTCGGTGAAGGGGACGCCGTCGTCACCGCCGAGGCTTCGAGGCTCCTCGCAGTCCAGACGGCCGACTGCGTGCCGATCCTGTTGCTGGATCCCGAGACGGGCCTCCTCGCCGCGGTGCACGCGGGCTGGCGCGGCACCGCGCTCCGCATCCTGGATCCGGTGCTCGACCTCCTCGAGTCGCTCGGGGCGAAGCCGGGAAACCTCCTCGCCCTCTTCGGTCCGTCC
>JAEUQS010000604.1 GCA_016789625.1 Acidobacteriota bacterium
GGGCGACGGAGGGTTCTCGCTCGTCGTCACGACGACCTACCGCGGTCTCGAGGCCGACGACATGCGCTCGCGCCTGGCGGATTCGTCGTCCCGCGAGCTCTCGCGGCAGAGCCTCAACTTCGCGGCCAACCTCTACCCGGGCGCCCGGGCGAACGGCCCGGCGAAGGTGACCGACGACCGGCTCGCCAACGTGCTCGCCGTGGAGGAGCGCTACACGGTGCCGCACCTCTTCGCGGGCGGCACGCAGAGGTTCGCCCTCACGACGCTGCGGGACGCCCTCGTGCGCCCGCGGGACGCCGTGCGGGGCTCCCCCCTCCGCGTGGAGCACCCGCTGACCGTCGTCCAGAAGGTCTCGCTGACGGCTCCCGGCCAGCTGCTCGGGGAGCCCGGCTCGCGCACGGTGAGCGGCCCGGCGTTCGAGGTCACCCAGACGATCTCGGTCGAGCGGGGCCGCCTCGCCGTCGAGACCCGCTACACGAGCCGCAAGGACTCGGTCCTCCCCGACGAGATCGAGAGACATCTCCTGGCGCTCTCGGAGGCCTCCTCCCTCCTCGCCCCGGGCTTCCGTCTGCGCACGGCGCCCCCCGAGGGCTTCACGTCCACCGAGAAGGCGCTTCTCGGCGGGGGCGTCGCCATGGGCCTTCTCGCGCTCACGGGCTTCATCGTGCTGAGGCGGCGGCTCCTGATCACGCCCGAGAAGGTCACCGAGCTCCCTCCCGAGCTGCTCGAGGCCTCGCTTCCGCTCGTGAAGGCGCCGCCAGCGCCGTTTGCGCCACCGCCGTTCGCGCCAGGAGAGGCCCCCGCCTCGGCGCTCTCGGTGCCGTCCCCCGCCGATCTGCTGGCGCTCCTCTCGCGGAAACGCTGCTCCTGCGGTGCGGCGCTGCCCGAGGACGGCGCGCGCGACACGGTGCGGTTCGACGGAAAGCGCCTGACTCTCGTGACGCGGCGCTGCGCCACGTGCGGGCGCGAGGAGTCCACGTTCTTCGAGGTGGGGGCAGGAGGCACGGCGTGAAGTCGATCTACTTCGGCGAAGAGCACGAGGCGTTCCGCAAGACGGTGCGGCTGTTCATGGAGCAGAGGGTCGCGCCTCACGCCGAGGCGTGGGAGACGGCCCAGCGCATCCCGCGGGAGATCTTCCGCGAGATGGGCGACGCCGGCTTCCTCGGCATCCTGTTTCCCGAGGAGCTGGGCGGCTCGGGGGGCGACGTCTTCATGGCGCTCGCGTTCCTCGAGGAGCTGCCCCGTTCGCTCACGGGCGGGTTCGTGGCGGCCGTGACCGTGCAGGAGTTCATCGTCACGGGGGCGCTCTTCCATCAGGGCACGAAGGCGCAGCAAACCCGATATTTGGTTCCCTCGATCGAGGGAAAGAGGGTCGGGGCCATCTGCATCTCCGAGCCCGACACCGGGTCCGACGTCGCGGCGATCCGCACCTCGGCCCGGCGGGACGGCGACTCCTGGGTGATCGACGGCGCCAAGACCTGGATCACGAACGGCGTGGAGGGCGACTTCTACGTCGTGGCCGCCAAGACGAGCCCCGAGGCGGGGGCCGGCGGCATCAGCCTCTTCGTCTTCGACTCGAGCCTGCCGGGCATCACGGCGAAGCGCATCCGCAAGATGGGCTGGCACTGCTCCGACACCGCCGAGATCACGTTCGAGAACGTGCGGATCCCGGCGGACGCGCTCCTCGGCCAGAAGGACCGCGGCTTCTACTACATCATGCAGACGTTCGCGCTCGAGAGGCTCGTGGCCGCCGCGACCTCGGTGGGGAGCTGCGATCTCGCGCTCGCGGACACCCTTTCGTACATGAAGAGCCGGCGCGCGTTCGGCAAGCCGCTCGACCGCTTCCAGGCGCTCCGGCACCGGCTCGCGGATCTCTTCGCCGAGCTCTCCTCGGTGCGCCAGCTCGTGTACCACGCGGCCTGGCTGACGCAGCAGGGGGAGCCGGCGGTGCGCGAGAGCAGCATGGCCAAGCTCCTCGCCACCGAGCTGAACAAGAAGGTCGCCGACGAATGCCTCCAGTTCCACGGGGGCTTCGGCTACACCGAGGAGTACCTGATCTCGCGCTTCTATCGGGACGCCCGCGTCGCCACGATCGTGGCCGGGACGAGCGAGATCATGCGCGAGATCATCGCGAAGACCGACGTCGACGGCGTGACGTTTCCGTCGGTGGAGGACCACGAAGCCGTCGGGGACGAAGTCGTCGGGGACGAAGTCGTCGCGGACGAAGTCGTCGCGGGCGAGGCCCCACCCGCCGTCGTCGCGGCGCCGTCCGCTCCCGCGCCCGCCCCGCCTCCCGCCCCGCTCCGCAAACCCGAGACGCTCGAGGAGCTGTTCCTTTCGCTGCCTTCGCGGCTCCGGCCCGAGAAGACCGAAGGGTTCCGCGGGCGCTACCACTTCCGCTTCAAGGACTCCGCGCATCCGGAGTGGACGGTCGTGATCGACGGCCCTTCTTGCGTCGTGGAGCGCGGAATCCACGGCACGGCGGACTGCGAGATCAAGACGACGGAGCCGGTGTACCTCGGGATCGAGAACGGCACCCAGAACCCGCAGGCCGCGTTCCTGATGGGCAAGGTGAAGGTCTCGAACGTCAACGCGCTCCTCGCGTACACGAAGGCGTTCCAGAGGCTGTTTTGAAGCCTCTTTCCGGCGTCGTCGTGCTCGACGCCAGCCGGATGCTCCCCGGGGCCGTCCTGGCCTCGCGGCTCCTCGCGCTGGGCGCGCGGGTCCTCAAGGTCGAGGACCCCGCCGGCGGCGACCCGATGCGGTCGACGCCGCCGTTCCTGAACGGCACCGGCGCCGGCTTCGCCACGTTTCTCGCGGGCGCCGAGTCGGTCGCGCTGGACCTCCGGGAGGCCGGCGACGCGAGGGCGTTCGCGAAGATCGCGCGGCACGTCGACGTGGTCGTCGAGAGCTTCCGGCCGGGCACACTCGATCGTTGGGGCCTCGGCCTCGCGAATCTCCGCCGTCTGAACCCGCGCCTCGTCACGGTCTCCCTGCCCAGCTACGGGGGTGGCGAGGACGCAAAACGAGTCGGGCACGATCTCAACTTCCTCGCGGAGTCGGGTCTCCTCGCGCTCCTCGGGGGCGACGTCCCGAAGACGCAGCTCGTCGACGTCTCGGCGGGGCTCCTCGCGGCCGAGGGAGTCCTCGGGGCTCTCCTGCAGCGGAGCCGCACCGGAACGGGAGGTCACGTCGAGCAGCCCCTGCGCGACGCCCTCGAGCCGTTCCTGGCCTGGCCCCGCGCGGAGGCTCTCGCCGGTCCCGCCGGAGCGTCCTCGGTCCTTCTCGGCGGGGCCTGCCCCGCGTACGGCCTCTACGCGGCCGGCGACGGGCAGCGGATCGCGCTCGGCGCGCTCGAGCCCAAGTTCTGGCAGGAGTGGCTCGCGCTCCTGGGGCTTCCGGGCTACGCCGACGCCGGACTCGACCCCGGGGAGCGCGGCGCCGAGGCGCGCCGCGCGGTGGAGGCCCGGCTCCTCGAGAAGCCGGCCGCGAGCTGGGTGGCGCTCGCCCGCGAACGCGGGCTGCCGGTCTCCGCCGTGAGCGCCGGCGTCGCGCCAGCGGCCCCGCTCCCCTCCGCGACGCCCGCGCTGGGGGCGCACACGGGAGCGGTCCTCCGCGCGTTCGGGGCCGGAGACCGCGTGTAGTCCGCCGTAAGGCGCCGGGCGCGAAAGACCACGTATTTACGGCGGGCTCCACGCGCCGGAACCGGGCGGCCGCCCTCTTCGTATCATTCGTCGATCCATGCGACGCGCCGCGCCGTACCTGACGTTTCTCTTCGGCGGCGCTCTGCTCGCGCTCCTCCTGCCGCCGTTCCTGGGCGCCCAGCCCAAGGGCCTTTCCGTGACGCGGACACAGGTTCGCGCGCTCGCCGACGCAGCGGCCCGGAAGACGGGCATCGAGGTCGACGGCGCGTTCGCCGTGATCCACTGGGACCCGGGCGACCCGCTTCGCGAGGCGCTCTCGAAGGACCCGAAGCTCCTCGAGGAGGCCGAAAGGGACCCCGCCCTCGCGCCGCGCCTCGGCTGCTACGAGGTCAAGTACTTCCGAAAGGGCGTCGAGAAGTGGAACGAGTTCGGCATCGTGTGGGTGGGCCTCGACGGTGCCATCGTGGGAGCCCGCCGCCGGGAGCGGCCCGACTTCGTGGCCCCCAAGGCCGAAGAGGCCGAGCTCCGCAGGAGGGCCGACGCGTTCCTCGCGAGCGGGACCCTGCCGGGCGTGCCCGCCTACGAGTTCGACGCGGCGCGGCCCACGGTGCTCAAGGGCCGCACGGACGTGCAGTTTCGCTACAAGGTCCCGTCGCGCGTCGTCGTGCCGGGCGTCTCGTCGTACGTGGGCGTCTACTTCATCGGGCCCGAGCTCGCGGGCTGGCTGCCGTACGATGAGAGGGACGATGGCCGGCCGGACAACCTGAACTCCGGCGGGCTCACCAGCGCGTTCCTCACGTACGGCGTCATCGGAACGCTCCTCGCCCTCCTCCTCACGCTCTTCCTCCGCAAGTACCACGCCGGCGAGGTGGGTATCGGGAGCGGGGCCGTGCTCCTCCTGGTGGCCGCGGGGCTCCTCGTCGTGGCCTTTTACCTGCCGAACTCCGGCGAGTCGGTCTACACGGGCTTCGGATCGATCGATGCGCTGCAGACGGCCCTCGCGATGTATGCGTTCAAGCTGCTGTTCTTCGGCGTCCCGGTGCTGCTCCTCGTCTTCGTGGGCTGGTCGGTGGGGGAGAGCTTTGCCCGGGAGCGCTGGGGCGAGCGGCTGGCCGCGTTCGACGCGCTCCTCTCCCGGGACCTCCGCAACGCCACCGTGGGACGGGCCGTGCTCCTGGGGACGCTCGCGGCGCCCGCTCTCGCGGCCGTCACGCTCCTCCCCGGCCGCCTCCTCCTCGCGGCGGACCTGGCCTTCCCCGCGCTCGGCACCGGGACCCGCGGCATCCTCCTCTCGGTGGGCGGTCCGCTCGGGGCGATCGCGGGGGCCCTCTTCTCCGCGCTCCTCCTCACGGTGGTGCCCATCCTGTTCCTTCTCGCGTGGGCGAACCGGCGACGGGCGCTGCCCCTGGGCTTCGCGCTCCTCGCGGTCGCGGGGGCGGGGCTGGCCGACGCCGGGATCCCGCTGGATCCGCTGCTCCCGCGGCTCCTCGCCAACGCGGTCCTCGCGTGCGCGGCGGGCGCGCTCTTCCTCTACGCGGATCTCCTCGCCGCCGCGATCGCGCTCGTGGGCGCGAACCTGCTCCTCGGAGTGGGCCCCTACGCGCTCGTGACGCTCGGCCCCGCGCGGACTCAGGCGCTCGTCGCGCTGGCGGTGCCGTTCGCGCTCCTCCTCGTCCTCGCGGCGATGGGGCTCGCGACGGGCCGCTACGTCACGTACACGTACGAAGACCTCGCCCCGCACGTCAAGCGCATCGTGGAACGGGAGCGCGTGAAGGCCGAGATCGACGCCGCGAACCGGATCCAGTCGGCGCTGCTGCCTTCCCAGCCTCCCGAGATCCGGGGGGCCGGGGTCGCCTCGCACTACCAGGCCGCGACGGAGATCGGCGGCGACTACTTCGACTTCCTGCCGCTGCCCGGAGGACGGCTCGGCATCGCGTTCGGCGACGTCGCGGGGCACGGGCTCACGAGCGGCATCGTGATGGCGATGGCCAAGTCGGCGCTCCTCGTGCAGATCGGCTACGACGCCTCGCCCACGCGGGTCCTCGAGGTCCTGAACGACATCGTGATGAAGACCGCTCCCAAGCGGATGCTCATGACGTTCTTCTTCGGCGTGCTGGACCCGGACAAGCAGGTTCTCCGCTTCTCCTCGGCCGGCCACCTCGATCCGTTCGTGTTCCGCGCATCCACGGGCCAGGTGGAGGCGCTCTCGGCCTGGGGCTTCCCGCTCGGCGTGAAGCGGCGCGAGCCGTTCCGCGAGATGGTCGCGCGGTTCTTTCCGGGAGACCGCCTCGTGCTCTTCAGCGACGGGCTGATCGAGGCCGTGGACGACGACGACGAGCCGTTCGGCTTCCCGCGGTTCGAGGAGATCCTGAAGGCGAACGGCGAGGAAAGCGCCGAGCGCATCCAGCGCGAGATCCTCGCCGCGCTCAAGCGGTTCACGCGCAACCGTCCGCCCGAGGACGATCAGACGCTCGTGGTGTTCTCCTTCGACGGCGAGGAGCGGCTCCGCAAGGCAAGCTGAAATACCCTGAGGGGGGCTCCTTCGCCGAGCTGAACTTGATCCTGGGGTTTCTCGATCCCCCAGACCCCCACGGTGGCGATCGCGGCTTTTCCCGGGTCTGAGAACTCAGGCGGATAATCGCGGCATGACGATGCAGGTAA
>JAEUQS010000614.1 GCA_016789625.1 Acidobacteriota bacterium
TTTCGACGGCGTGGGTCGCGATCGATCCCGTCGAGGAGCTGCTCCTCGGCCCGGCATACGCCGTGCCTGCCGCGCTCGAGCGCGCGGGCCTCACGCTCGACGACATCGGCGTGTGGGAGATCCACGAGGCGTTCGCGGTGCCCGTCCTCGCGGCGCTGCAGCTCCTTGCCGACGGCGCGTTCTGCAAGGAGAAGCTCGGGCTCTCCCGCGCCCTCGGTGAGATCGACCCCGCGAAGGTGAATCGCTGGGGCGGCTCCCTCTCGGTGGGGCATCCGTTCGGTGCCACGGGCGCCCGCCTCGTGATGACCTGCGCCGAGCGCCTCGTGGCCGAGCGCAAGCGTTATGGGCTCGTCACGGCCTGCGCCGCGGGCGCGATGGGGCACGCGATCGTGCTCGAGAGGGCGTGATGGCGAAGACCTCCTCCTCCACCGCCCCCAGCCTGTCGCTCGAGCTGCGCGGCGACGGCGTTGCCGTCGTCCGGTTCGACACGCCGGGCTCCTCCGTGAACGTCCTTTCCCGGGAGCTCGTGAGCGAGGTCGAGCGGGCGCTCGACGCGATTGCCGAGGACCCGAAGATCGTCGCGGCGGTGCTCGTGAGCGGCAAGCCCGGCACGTTCATCGCCGGGGCCGACCTCGACCAGGTGCTCGCCATGAACTCGGCCGAGGAGGGCTCGCGCCTCTCGGCCACGGGCCACGCGCTCCTCGACCGAATCGCGGCCTCGGGCAAGCCCTTCGTCGCGGCCGTGCACGGCGCGGCGCTGGGCGGCGGCCTCGAGGTCGCGCTCGCCTGCAAGTACCTCCTCGCGACCGACGACGAGAAGACCCAGCTCGGCCTGCCCGAGGTGATGGTCGGCCTTCTCCCCGGAGGCGGCGGCACGCAGCGCCTGCCCGCGCGGGTGGGGCTCA
Organism: Acidobacteriota bacterium; assembly: GCA_016789625.1. Taxonomy (GTDB): domain Bacteria; phylum Acidobacteriota; class Thermoanaerobaculia; order UBA5066; family UBA5066; genus JAEUQS01. The sequence goes on from JAEUQS010000614.1 coordinate 906, forward strand.
CGGCGGCGCTGCCGCTCCTGCTCACCGGCAAGAAGCTGCGCGCCCGGGAGGCCTACAAGGCCGGCCTCGTGGACGCGCTCACGACACCGGGCGGGCTCGTGGAAACGGCCTGCCTCGCGGCCCGCAAGCTCGCGAACGGAACGCTGGAGCCGCGGGAGCGGGAGCTCTCGCTCGACTCCCTGCTCTCTTCGACGCCGCTCTACAGGCTCGTCCTCGCCAAGGCGCGCGAGGACGTGATGAAGAAGACCCGCGGTCTCTACCCGGCGCCCCTCGCGATCCTCGAGTGCGTGGAGGCCGGCCTCTCCGGCGGCTTCGCGGCCGGGCAGGACAAGGAGGTCGAGCTCTTCGGAAAGCTCGTCGCCGGCCCCGAGGCCAAGAACCTCATCCGGCTCTTCAAGGCCATGACCGACCTCAAGAAGACGGCGGCCGACGAGAAGGCCCTGGCGCAGCCCGTGAAGCGGCTCGCCGTGCTGGGCGCGGGCCTCATGGGCGAAGGCATCGCCTCGGTCTCGCTGAACCTTTCCTCCGTCGTCGTGAAGGACGTCGCGGACGCGTCCCTCGCCCGCGCGGCGAAGAACATCTCCCGCTCGCTCGCCCGCCGCGTGAAGAGCGGCTCGCTCTCGCGCGTCTCCCGCGACCGGCAGTGGGCGGGCCTCACGCTCACCACCGACCCCGCCCGCATCGCGGGCGCGAACCTCGTCATCGAGGCCGTGTTCGAGGACCTCGAGCTCAAGCGCAACGTGCTCGCCGAGACCGAGGCCGTGATCGCGGACGACGCCGTGTTCGCGACGAACACCTCGGCGCTGCCCATCGGACAGATCGCCAAGGCCGCGAAGGACCCCACGCGGGTCCTGGGAATGCACTACTTCTCGCCCGTGCCCAAGATGCCGCTCCTCGAGATCGTCGTGACCTCGAAGACCTCGCAGAGGGCGCTCGCCACGGCGCGCGCGTACGGCATCGCGCAGGGCCAGACCGTCATCGTGGTGAAGGACGGACCCGGCTTCTACACGTCGCGCATCCTCGCCCCGTTCATGAACGAGGCGATGCTGCTCCTCGAGGAAGGCGCCGAGATCGAGGCGCTGGACCGCGCGCTGAAAGATTTCGGCTTCCCGGTGGGGCCCGTGACGCTCCTCGACGAGGTGGGGCTCGACGTCGCCGCGCACGTGGGGCGCGACCTCGGCAAGGCGTTCGTGAAGCGCGGTCTCACGCCCTCGGCCGCGCTGCCGCTCATCGTGGAGGCCGGGAACCTGGGCCGCAAGAACGGCAAGGGCTTCTTCCTGTACGCCAAGGACGGGCACGGCAGGAAGCCCGTCAACACCGACGTCTACCGCTTCCTCGGCGGCTCCTCGAGGAAGGCGTTCGCCGCGTCCGAGGTGGTCGACCGGCTGACCCTCCAGATGGCCAACGAGGCCGTGTACGCGCTCGAGGAGGGCGTGCTCTCCTCGCCGCAGGACGGCGACGTGGGGGCGATCCTGGGGCTCGGCTTTCCCCCGTTCCGGGGCGGGCCGTTCCGCTTTCTCGACAGCCTGGGCGCCGAGAAGGTCGTGACGCGCATGCACGAGCTGGCGCTCGCTCACGGGTCCCGCTTCACCCCGCACAAGCGCCTCGTGAAGATGGCCGTCGCCGGGACCCGGTTCTACCGGGAATGAGGTCGTCGTTGTCCCGTATCCCTTCCCTGGTCGCACTCTTCGCCGCCTTCGCGGCCGCGCTGAGCCCGGCCCCGGCTCTCGCCCGGGCTCAGGCTCCGCCCGTCCCGGGCTCGTGGCGCGTCGCGGACCCGCCCGCCTGGGTTTCTCCGGTGGACGCCCGGCCGCTCGAATCCAGGGCGCGGGAGGCCGACGAGAGCATCGAAGGGGGCGTCCTCAACCTCCTGTGGGAGCAGCAGGTGCGCGTCGACGGGGCGGGGCTCACGCGGTACCACCGCGAGGTCAAGAAGCTCCTCACGCCCAACGCCGTCTCCACCGAGTCGGAGCTGCGCTTCGACTTCGACCCCACCTACCAGCGGCTCACGCTCCATTCCGCCCGGATCCTGCGCGGCGGGGAATCCCGCGAAGCGCTCGTGCCCGAGGACGTGCGGCTCATCCAGCAGGAAGCGGATCTCGACCGGAAGATCCTGGACGGCACGCTCTCGGCGTTCGTCTTCCTGAGGGACGTGCGGGTGGGCGACGTCGTCGACCTCTCGTGGTCGGTCGAGGGGGAGAACCCCGTGCTCGAAGGCCGCTTCGTGGACGAGGTGCCCCTTCAGTACGCGGCGCCCTACGCCCGCATCCGGTACCGGCTGCTCTTCCCGTCGAGCCGGAAGCTCTTCTTCAAGGGACACAACACCGACCTCGCCGCCACGAGCTCCACGAGCCCTTCCTCGCCTCTCGAGACGGAGTACGTCCTCGACCGCCGCGACGTGCCCGGCCTCACCGCCGAGGACCAGCTGCCCGAGTGGTACGACCCCTACGCCTGGATGCAGGTCTCGGAGTTCGAGACGTGGGAGGACGTCGCGCAGTGGGCGGCCCGCCTCATGGCCGGCAGCTCCGAGGAAGACACCGCGGCCCTCGACGGCCTCGCGCGGGAGCTCCGGGCCAAGGGCAAGGACGACGCGGAGCGGGCGCTCCTCGCTCTCCGCTTCGTGCAGGACGAGATCCGCTACCTCGGCCTCGAGATCGGGCCGGGCACGCACCGCCCGCACACGCCGTCGGAGGTCCTCTCGCAGCGCTTCGGCGACTGCAAGGACAAGTCGCTCCTCCTCGTGACGCTGCTCTCGAAGATGGGGATCGACGCCGCGCCGGTGCTGGTTTCCACCCGCGTGCGCAAGACGCTCGACGGCTTCCACCCGACGCCGTTCGCGTTCGATCACCAGATCGTGCGCGTCACCCTGGAAGGGATCCAGTATTTCGTGGATCCCACGGAGTCCCATCAGGGCGGAACGCTCGCCACATCGGCCGTTCCGCCGTTCGAGCGGGCACTCGTGGTGAACCTCCTGCCGGGCGCGGTGGGGCCGCTTCCCGCGTCGGCGCTCACCCCCATCGAAGCGCGTGTGCCGTCTCCCTCGGATCCGCCCGGCACCCTCGTGGAAGAGGTCTTCGCTCCGGTGGGCG
>JAEUQS010000627.1 GCA_016789625.1 Acidobacteriota bacterium
CATCAGCGCGACGGGCAGCATGTGGAACGCGTAGTCGCGATACGAGAGCCCGCCGAGCGTGGCGCAGAGCATGTTCTGCGGGTTTCCCACGAGCGTCGCCACCGAACCCGTATTGGCCGCCGTCGCGAGACCGAGGAGGAACGGCAGCCGGGGCAGCTTCGAGCGCTCGATCCACGCGACGACGAGCGGCGCCCCGAGAACGCAGACCGCGTCGTTCGTGACCAGGGCCGAGAGGCCTCCGGCGCCCCACACGAGAAGCCCCAGCAGCCGCGCCGGCGTGCCGGCCCGCGCGAGGAGCGCCTCGGACGCGCGGTCGAGGAGGCCGCTGTCGGCCAGGAAGGCCCCGACCCCCATGAGGCCGAAGAGGAGGAGCAGGGTCTCGGCGTTCACGGCGGCGAGCGCCTTGCCGGGGGTGAGGATGCCGAACGACACGGTGAGGCAGGCGCCCAGGAGGGCCCCCGCCGGCCGGTCGAGCGGCAGGAGCCGGAGCCTCGGCGCGGCGATGAGGAAATACGTGAGCCCGAAGACGACGAGGGAGGCCGTCACGGGATCAGGATATCGCGCTAACGCGATATCGCGTTCAGAGACTCGGGAGGAGCGGCGAGACCGAGAGCTTCGGAAGCGCGGGAGGGCTCTCGCCCCAGGCCCGCAGCTTCTCGTAGGGGTAGAAGCCGTCGGAATGGCCGTCGCCCCAGAAGAGCTGCACGGCGTAGCCGCCCACGGGGGCGGTGTCCCTCAGCTGGAAGCTCTCGGTGGTGTAGGGCTTCTGCGGGGGCCGGGCCACGCGGCCGAAGAAGTCGCCCTCGCCGGCACAGCCGGCGCAGGGGCAGAGGCGCCGGAGCGTCTGGAGAGGAAGGTAGTGCTCGACGCCGTCGGGCCACACGAGAGCGAGATCCTCGCCCACGGCCGCGAGAAAGGTGGGAATCGGATTCATCGCGATCAGCCCTTCGCCGCCGGCTTGGGCGGAGGCGACGCCAGCGCCTTGCGGACGGCCTTGGAGAAAGCGGGTTTCTTCGTGCCCTTCACGGTCTCGTCGTACAGGAGCGCGACGGCGCGCGGGCCCTCGGCGAGCGCCTTCACGTAGGCGGCGCGCCCCGGCTTTCTGAGGAGCGTGTCGGCGATCTGCGCGCCGACGATCGACGCGGCCCTTCTCCAGAAGTCCCCGCGCATCGCCTCGGCGAGGAGCTCGCCCTTCTCTTTCTCGGTCACCTTGGGCTCCAGGAGCCTTTCGGCGATGAAGTTCCAGCGGGCGAACGCGCGGGTGATGGGCTCCTCGAGGAACGGCGAGAGCGGAAAGAACTCCTCGGGAATGAGGAAGAGCGTGGGAGCCCCGTCGGCGACGGAGACGGCCAGGAGCGCGTCCAGATCGGGAGCGGCCGGGCGATAGGCCGGCCGGCTCTTCACGTAGGCCTCCACGAGGCCCCGGCTGGCGTCGTACGTCGCTGCCCGGAGCGCTTTGAGGGCCACTTCGCGGGTCGTGGGGTTGCCCGTATCCGGGAGCAGACGTGAGAGATGCGTCACGAGGAGCGTCCGGTCGCCGTCCCGCAGCGACTCGACCTCGTCGTACCCGGAGAGGCCGAAGAACGGCACGAGGACGTAGGTCGCGGACACGGGGGGCGCGTCGGGCAGGATCTGCGCGAGCCGCAGGGCCTCGAGCTCGGCTCCGAGCCTCCCCTCGCCGTCCAGGAAGTCCAGCACCTCGCGAAAGAGCGGCGCGCGCTCGGTGAGGGTCGTGAGCACGGGGTCGGGCGTGCCCGCCACGGCCGAGACGAGGCGCCCGAAGTAGTCGGAGCTGCCCGACTTCGCGAGAAGCCGCTCGGCGACGGCCGAATCCCGGAGCCGCGCGAGCGCGGCGGTGGCCTTGTCCCGCTCGGTGAGGAGCGTGAGGACGTCGCGTGCCACCGAGGTGTCCACCGTCATGGTGATGCCGTGCGGGGTCTTCGTGGTGACCTCGAACGGCGGTCCCGGTGGAAGAGGTGTCGCCGCCGCGGGCGCCGGGGTCTGGGCCGCGGCCGGGAACGCGGTGCCGAGGAGGAGGCTGGCCGCGGTCGCAGCGGCGGTCGCAGCGGCGAGGGCCGGGAGGAGGGAACGCTTCTGCATGGTGTCTTTCATTCGTCCGAGTCAGGAGAAGAGGGCCGCGTGCGCGGCGTCGAGGTCCGAGAGGTCGTCGAGCACGACGTCCGCGCCCGCCTCCTCGAGCGTGGCGCGCG
>JAEUQS010000638.1 GCA_016789625.1 Acidobacteriota bacterium
CCTCGACGAAGCCGCGATCGAGGCCAAGGGGCTCGAGCCCCTGAAGCCGCATCTCGACGGGCTCGCGAAGATCGCCGACCGCAAGGCCCTCGCGAAGGCGCTGGGCGAGTCCGTCCGCGCCGACGTGGACGCTTTCAACTCCACGAACTTCGAGACCGAGAACCTCTTCGGGCTCTGGGTCGCGCAGAACCTGAACGACCCCTCGCGCTACTCGGCGTTCCTGCTCCAGGGCGGCCTCGGCATGCCCAACCGCGAGTACTACCTGGATTCCTCGCAGCGCATGGCCGACCTCCGCAAGGCCTACCAGGCCCACGTCGCGACCGTGCTGAAGCTGGCGGGGATCCCGCCCGGGGCGGGATCCCTAAGCGGTCCGAACGGACCGCAGGGACTCCCCGAATCCGACGCGCGCGCCGCCAAGGTGTTCGAGCTGGAGAGGAAGATCGCCGAGGCCCACGTGAGCCGCGAGGCCTCGGAAGACGTCACGAAGGGCAACAACCCCATCGCCCGGAAAGACCTCGAAACGAAGGCGCCCGGGCTCGACTGGGCCGTGTTCCTCGAGGCCGCGGGCCTCGCGAAGGAGAAGGAACTGATCCTGTGGCAGCCCACGGCCGTCACCGGGATCTCCGCGCTCGTTTCGAAAGAACCCCTCGACGTGTGGAAGGACTACCTCGCGTTCCACGCGATCGACCGGCGCGCGGAGCACCTTCCGAAGGCCTTCGCCGACGAGCGCTTCGCGTTCTACGGCAAGACGCTCTCGGGCACCCCGCAGCAACGCGAGCGGTGGACGCGCTCGATCGACTCCACGAACCTCGCGCTCGGGGAGGCCGTCGGCAAGCTCTACGTGGAGCGGTATTTCCCGGCTGCGTCGAAGGCCGCCGTCGCCGACATGGTGAAGAACATCCAGGCGGCGTTCGGCAAGCGCATCGACGCGCTCGACTGGATGACGCCGGGCACGAAGGCGAAAGCCAAGGCGAAGCTCGGGATCCTGAAGGTCGGCGTGGGCTACCCGGACAGGTGGCGCGACTACTCGGGCCTGAAGATCGTGCGCGGCGACGCGCTGGGCAACGCCGAACGAGCCGAGAAGCACGAGCTCCTTCGGAACCTCGCGAAGCTCGGGAAGCCCGTGGACCGCGGCGAGTGGGTGATGACGCCCCAGACCGTGAACGCCGTGAACCTCCCCGCGATGAACGCCATGAACTTTCCCGCGGCGATCCTCCAGCCGCCGTACTTCGATCCCAACCGGCCCGCGGTGATGAACTACGGCGCGATCGGCGCCGTCATCGGCCACGAGATCAGCCACAGCTTCGACGACCAGGGCGCGCTCTTCGACGAGAAGGGCCGGCTCGCGAACTGGTGGACGAAGGACGACTTCGCGCACTTCAAGACCTCCGCGGAAAAGCTCGTGAAGCAGTACGACGGCTACAAGCCGTTCCCCGATCTCGCGGTCAATGGCACGCTCACGCTGAGCGAGAACATCGCCGACGTCGCCGGCCTCGCGGCGGCGTTCGACGCGTACCGCATGTCGCTGGGCGGCAAGCCCGCGGCCACGGTGCAGGGCCTCACGGGCGACCAGCAGTTCTTCGTGGCTTTCGGACAGAGCTGGCGGCAGAAGCGCCGCGAGGCCTCGCTGCGCCGGCAGGTCCTCACCGACTCGCACTCGCCGTCCGAATACCGCACGTTGACGTCGCGCAACCTGGACGCCTGGTACGAGGCTTTCGACGTGAAGCCCGGGCAGGCTCTGTACCTCGCCCCCAAGGACCGCGTCCGCATCTGGTGAGACCGTGAATCCACGCCTCCTTCCCCTCGCCTTCGCTCTGGCAGCCGCCTCGCTCGGGGCCGCTGAAGGAGCGCCCGTGCGCACGGCGCCTCAGCTCCTCACGGCCAAGGGGCACGACATGACCTACTTCGTGTCGCTGCCCCCGGGCCACGACGCGAAGAAGACCTGGCCCGTGCTCGTGGTGATCCCCGATGCCGCACGGGATTTCGAGGGGAACCTCGCGGCCTTCCTTCGCGAGGGCGGAGAGACGCCGTGGATCTTCGTGGCGCCCATGGTGGTCACGTCGGGCGGCTCCGGCTATCGCGCGGCGGAGTCGTATCGCTACTCCGATGCGGTCTGGAACCGCATCTCCCGGGAAGGTGACTTCAAGTTCGATTCCGACGGCCTTTTCGCCGTGCTCGCGGACGTGGCCGAGCGCTTCGGGGGAGACCGGCGTCCGTTCCTCACCGGCTGGGAAGCGGGAGGGCACACGGTGTGGGCGCTCCTCCTCCAGCGGCCGGAAGCGTTTCGCGGCGTCGTGCCCGTCTCGACGAACTGGCGCGGGCGATGGGTGACGCCGGAGACGTTCGGCAAGGACCCATCCCGCGCGAAGCTGCCGGTGCGCGTTCTCTTCTGCGGAAAGCTCGCGGGAGCCGGCGAGGCGGGCCGTCAGGCGTGGTTCGAGCAGACGCGAGAGGTGATGGATCTCGCGAAGAGCCACGGCTTCGGGAACATCACCCTGCAGGTGCTCGACGGGCGTCCGCACGGTCCTCTGGCCGCGGACGTCCTCGCCGTGCTGTCGACGCTCCATCCGCCCCGCTGAACCTCCCCTGAGCCTCCTGGCTGCGGACGACCGTGGTGTGACTTCCGGACTCGTTGGCCCGGGCGTTGCTCCTGCACGTCGAAGACGCGTCGATCCGGCAGCTCCTCCGAGCGGGCCTCGGAAGAAAGAGGAGAACCATGAGATTGCGGAAGCGCGTCGTCCTCGCCCTCGGTCTGTCCATGACGCTCCCTTGCGGAGCGCTCCTGGCGCAACCCGCGGGCTTCGTCATCGATGCGGGCGTGAGCCAGTCACGTCCCTCGGGAACGTTCGGTCTGAACCTCGGTGATTCCTCGACACCCCTGCGACTGGGCTACTCCGATCTCAATGCGGTGACCACGGTGTTCCAGCCGCGCCTCCGGTACATCGCGGACCGCTTCCGCATCGAGGTGACGTTCGATCAGTCGTCCTTCCACGGGAACTTCTCCGGCGCGTCGCTTCCTGCAGGCCGCCAGGCGCTGATTCCGGCGAGCTCGTCCGTCTTCCTCTCGACCTCCTATCAGAATTTCTCGACGTCGTTCCGCTACGACCTCTTCAAGTCGGCAACGCTTTCGATGGGGCCCGGTGCGGATCTCGATTTCATCAGCCTGCGGAGTCACGCGCTCCTTTCCCCTTCGCCCGGTCCCCCGTCGACAGTGGGCATCACCGAGTCGGCCCGAACCCTTCCGGTCCCGACGCTCAACTTCAACGTCCACGACCGGAGACAGCGCTTCTTCCTCGACGCCAAGATCGGATACTCGCTGGACGGCGACATGGCCAAGGGGCGCGCCGAGCTGGGGTACCTCTTCAGCGAGCACAGTGGCGTCAAGCTGGGCTGGGAGGGTGTTCAGTACAAGGCCGGTAGCGGACCTTCCGGGACGACGATCCGCATCAGCTCCTTCACGGGAGGCCTCTTCTTCCGCTTCTGATCACGCCCGCCGCGCCATGCGGAAGGCCACGAGCGCCGCGACGAGGAACACCCCCGCGGCGATGCGAAACCCCCGGACGAGCCGCCTCACGCTCCCGGGATCGACGGGGTCGAAGAACACGCCCGACGGGTTCTCGGGATTCCAGTAACCATCGTACGTGCGGCCCACCTCCCATTTGGGCAGGAACGTCTCTGCCTCGGCGCGGGGAACCCTGTATCTGCGGGGCTTGCCACTGTAGAAGCTCCGCGGGATGAGGCTCCCCTCCGCCGGGCCCGCGTAGTCCCCGGCGACGATGTCGAACGTGCCGAAAGCGCTCCAGTGGTTGCCGCCGGGGATCCACTCCTTCACGACCGTGGACCGCAGCGTCGCGCGCGCGGGCTTCACGATCAGCGCGTACTCCTCGAGCATCTCGAGGTTCTCCCCGAAAACCACCGAGAAGACGCCGGCCATGAACGCGAACGCGAGGAGGTACCCGCCGGCTCGTGCGGCGCGGGACGGACCAGCGGGGCTCGAGCGATCGGCCTTGCGCCGGGCGGGTCCCTTCCTTCGGGCCATGCGCGCGAGTGTAGCGATCGATAGACTCGCGGCGTGAAGACGTCGAGCCGGGTCGGGTGTCTGTTCTGCAAAGCGGACGTCGAGGTCTCGGACCTCCTCGCGACGGTCGAGGGCCACAACCCCGTGTGCGATTCCGTGGGGGCGCGGTGCCCGGCCTGCGGCGAATCCCTGGAGCTCCGCGTCAGCGGACGGACTCTCGCCGTGGGCTACACGTACTGGGCCGGCTCGATGCACTTCGAGGCCATGTCGGAGGTGCGGGTTCCCGGGCTCGAGCGTGTCGCGTGCGGTCCGGGGGAATGGGCCGCGTCCTTGGACGGAATCACGTTCCTCGCGCGGGTCCCGGGAAGCCTGCTACAAATGTAGCTTGACACCATTGCTACACCTGTAGCAGAGTCCGGCTCATGCAGCTCACCGATGCCGAATGGCGGGTCATGGACGCGGTCTGGAAGAAGCACCCGGCCAGCGTGCGCGAGGTTCACGAGGCGCTCCTCGAGGACACGGGCTGGGCCTACACCACCGTGAAGACGATGCTCACGCGCCTCGCCGAGAAGGGTGCCCTGAGCCTCGGGAAGGACGGCACCGTGAGCCTCTTCTCGCCGCTCGTCACGCGCGATGCCGCGCAGCGGACGGCCGTGTCGACGCTGCTCTCCCGCGCGTTCGACGGCACGGTGGGCGGGCTCTTCCAGCACCTCCTCGGCGCGGGGGAGCTCGGGCCGAAGGAGCGCGCCGAGATCCGCCGGCTGCTCGACGAGTCTGCGAAAGCGAAGGCGCGTCCGAAGGCGAAGGGCTGATCGTGCCTTACGTGACCGTCCTCGCGGAGCTGTTCTGGGGGCACGTGGTGCCCGTGTCGCTCCAGGCGGCCCTTCTGGCGCTCGCCGTCGCCGTCGTCGACCGGCTGCTGCCGCGCCGCGCGTGGCCGGAGCTGCGGGCCGGCCTGTGGGCGCTCGTGCTCCTCCGGCTCCTCGTTCCGCCGGACGTGGCGTCTCCGTGGTCGCCCGGCGGGGTCCTCCCGGAAACCGCGCTCTTCGGCGACGCGGTGCCCCGCTGGGCGCTCGCGGTGCCCTTCGTGTGGATCGTCGGCACGGGACTCCTCGTCCTCGCCGTCGCGTGGCGCTATCGCGCCGAACGACGCAGGCTGCTCGCCGGTGTGAATGCGAAAGCGCAGCTCCCTGAGCCGCTCGTTCTCGCGGTGAGCCGCGCAGCCAGCCGGCTCGGCGTTCCGGAGCCCCGCACCGTGGTGAGCCGGGAGGCCCGCGGTCCGCTGGTGATGGGCACGTTCCGGCCTGTGCTCGTGATTCCCGAGGGGCTCTCCGAAGCGCTCGATCCGGGCCGGCTCGAGCACGTGGTGCTCCACGAGCTCGCGCACGTGAAGCGGCGGGACGCGCTCCGCGCGCTCTTCTGCGCGGCCGTGCAAATGGCTTTCTGGTTCCATCCGCTCGTGTGGATCGCCACGCGGCGGCTCGGCGTGCTCCGCGAGTCGTGCTGCGACCGCACGGCGCTCGCGCACGCGCGGGGCGAGTCCGAGGGCTACTCGCGCGCGCTCCTCGAGGTCGCGGCCCGGGTGGCGGGTGAGCGTCCCGAGCCCGGCCTCGCGTTCGTCGTGCCGCACCACTCGCTGGCGCTCCGCATGGAGCTCATCCGCGCGAGCGACGGCGACGTGCCGGCCCTCCGCCGGGTGACGGTGGCCGCCGTGCTCGGCGCGCTGGCGGTGCTCGCGGTGCCGCTCGCGCGGGAAGCCGAGGGCGCGTCCCGTTCGGTCGCCGAGCTCGTGACGCGTCCGCCGGGCTGTCTGCAGCTTCGCTACATGGTCCTGGAACGGCTCGCCAAAGAGGATCGAGAGGAGAAGAAGAAATGAGAATGCTCGCCGTACTGTCGTTGGTGGCCCTGTCGGGTTCCGCCGGAAGCGGCCTCGCTCAGGAGAGCAAGACCGCCGCCCCGCAGGTGGACATGGCCGAGATGATGAAGAAGGCCCGCGTCTACATCGAGCCGGGGCCGGCGCACAAGGTGCTCGAGAGGTTCCTCGGGAGCTGGGACACCGAGATGCGGTTCACCATGCCGGGACTGCCGTCGAAGCCCGAGAAGGGAACGTCCACGTGCTCCTGGCTCATGCCGGGGCGCTGGATGAAGTGCGATGCCACCGGCACGATGATGGGCAAGCCCCTTCAGACGTTCGTGGTGCTCGGCTACGACAACTTCAAGATGAGCTATCGCGTCATGACGGTCTCGTCGATGGACACGGCCATGTTCGTTTCCGAAGGTGACCTGGACCCGAACGGCAAGGTGCTCATCACGTACGGCACGCTCGACGAGTACCTCACGGGCGAGCACGACAAGATGGTCAGGTACGTGTGGCGCTTCCTCTCGGACGACCGCATCGTGCTCGAGGTCCACGACCTCCCCATCGGAGAGACCAACACCAAGGTCCTGGAGTTCGTCTACACGAGGAGGAAGCCGTGAAGCCGATCGTGGTCGCCGAGGCGATCGGGGCGCCGCCCGCGGACGTGTTCGCCCTCATGACGGGTTTCGAGAAGGGCGCCGAGACGATCCGGGCGATCACGAAGGTCGAGATGCTCACGCCGGGGCCGGTGGGAAACGGCACCCGCTTCCGCGAGACGCGCGTGATGTTCGGAAAGGAAGCCTCCGAGGTCATGGAGGTCCGGGAGTTCGAGCCGCCGAGACGGTTCGTCCTCGCGGCCGAGAGCCACGGCTGCCGCTACCGCACCGAGCTGCTCTTCGAGCCGGCGGCAAGCGGGACGCGCGTCTCGATGCTCTTTTCCGCGGTGCCCCTCACCCTCGGCGCGAAGATCGTGTGGTTCCTCACGAAGCCCTTCATGAGCGGCCTGCTCGCGAGGACCTGCGCCCAGGACCTGCGGGACGTGAAGGAGGT
>JAEUQS010000653.1 GCA_016789625.1 Acidobacteriota bacterium
GCTCGACGAACGATTCGCCACGCCAACGCTCCTCGGGCTGAGCCGGTCCGGGAGCGCTGAGACCCGGGAGATCGCGGTATCGCTTCTCATGAGCCAGGCCACACCAGAGGCCCTCAAAGCGCTCGCCACGGTCGATCGGAAAGGTCTGTCGAGGCCCGTGGCAGCCAGCCTCCAGGCACTGCAGACCCGACCCATCCTGATAACCCCACGCGAGTCCCCCAAGACCCCGAGGGAGCAGTTCAGGCAAGCCTTCGAGGCCCTTCTGAATGGCGACGATGGGCCCTTCGAGCGCCTCGTCAGCAGCGTACCCGATGGGGAGCGCGACCTCGTGGCCGTCTTCGGCCCGGCGGACCTGCCTCAGCTCCGCGCCGTGCGTCGCCACTACGCTGCCAGAGGGAATCAACATGCGATCGAGTACTACAATCAGTTCTCACAAATTCTCATGACGCTGGTCTGGCGACCCTGACGAGCGGGTGAAGGGGAGGACCCTTGAGCATCGACCGAAACAAGGCCACTGCATACGAGTTCTTCGCCAGGTTCTCGGAGAGCGACATCCCCGGCGCGATGGCGACCATGACAGACGACGCGACCTGGTGGATCCCAGGCAAGCCGGAACTGAGCCCGGCCGCCGGCCTGTACCAGAAGGACAGGATCACCAAGCTCTTCCATTCGATGGTGAAGCGACTGAAGACGGGCCTGAAGATGACACCCAAGGGCATGGTTGCCGAAGGCGACCGGGTGGCCGTGGAGGTGGTGTCCGAAGGGGACCTCACGAACGGTCGCCTGTATCGGCAGGAGTACCACATGCTCCTGGAGTTCCGGGACGGCAAGATCTCCGCGGTGCGCGAGTACCTGGACACTCAGCACGCTCACGCGATCTGGATGGCACCCGAGTAACGACGTTTGCCGCTCCGGCCCGTGAGCGGTACCCTTGAGCGATGCGACCGCTTCGTTATTCCATCAACATCACGTTGGATGGGTGCTGTGACCATCGGGGGATCACCCCGGACGAGGACCTGCATCGTCACGCGAGCGAAATCATCGCACGGGCCGACGCCCTTCTCTTCGGCCGGGTGACCTACGAAATGATGGAAGCCGGGTGGCGGGAGCCGGTGCCGGCCGGGGTTCGGCCCGATTGGATGGAACCCTTCGCTCACACGATCGGCGCGGCAAAGAAGTACGTCGTGTCGAGCACCCTGAAGCGGGTCGATTGGAACGCCGAGCTCGTGCGCGGAGACCTGGCGACGGCCGTCCGGCAGCTCAAGGAAGAGCCCGGCAACGGGCTGTACGTGGGAGGCGTGACCCTCCCGCTCGCTCTCGCGAATCTCGGGCTCACCGACGAGTACGAGCTCCTGGTGCACCCCAGGCTCGCGGGCCACGGACCCACGCTGTTCGCGGGGCTCTCGAAGCCGATCGACCTGAAGCTCGTGGGCCGGAAGGAGTTCGCGTCGGGGATGGTGGCGATGCGGTACGAGCTGAGGAAGTAGGTCCTCGGCGCCATGAGCCCCCTGGCGGCATCGCCGCGCTTCCGGCTCTGGCTCATCCTCTGGCTGGCGGGGCTGCTGGGCGCCGTCGTCATGACCGTCACCGTATTGCCGCAGCTCCTGGCGACGATGCCTCTCCCCGCGCCGCTCTGGGTCCTCTCGATAGCGAGCTTCGCGCAGAGCAGTGTCCTGATTGGGCTCGCCACGTGGGCCGGTGTCGCTCTCGCTCCCGCCGTAGGGCTCCGTGCGCCTGCGTTCGAGGCGGCCGCGTTTGCCCGTCCGATCGCCCCCGCGCTCTCGCCGCAACTCGTCCCCGGGGTCGTTGCCGGCGTCGTGGGCGGGTTCCTGCTGTTCGCCGTCACGCGCATCGCTCCCACCGCCCTTGCCAGCCTGCAGGAGAGGTTCTCCCCTCCGATCCTCGCCCGCGTGCTCTACGGCGGCGTCACCGAGGAACTGCTCCTTCGGTGGGGGCTGATGACGACGGTACTGTGGCTGGCCTGGCGGTTCGTGCAGCGGCGCGACGGCGTTCCGAAGGCGGCCTTCGCCTGGCTGGCGATCGCCATCAGCGCCCTCCTCTTCGGCGCGGGCCATCTGCCGGCCGCCAAGGTACTCCTCGGTACGCTCGAAGCACCGACGGTGATCTACGTACTCGGCGCCAACTCCGCCTTCGGAATCGCATTCGGGGTCCTGTTCTGGCGGTTCGGTCTGGAAGCGGCCATGATCGCGCACGCCGTCGCACACGTGGTCAACTATGTGGCCACGCTGCTGGCGTCTTAGCGCTGCTTTTCAATGCACGTGAACATTCCCACCATCGAGACGGAGCGTTTGAGGCTGAGAGCTTTCGAGAGCCGCGACCTCGAAGCCTATGCCGAAAGGTACGCGGACCCGGAGTTCGTTCGGTACCTCGACGGCAAGCCGGCCAGGGTCTGTGAAATCCTCCCGTGGCGGCCGGAAGGCCCTTGAACGAGCCCGCGCGGGCCTGGAGGATCCTCGGATTCCTCGCGCTGGTCATACTCGGTTCCGATTTCGCATACCTGACGTGGCGTGAGCAGTCCCTCGAGCCGGTAGCCGAGGACATCGATCTGACGAGGCCGGCTACGTACTCCTGGGAGTTCGGCGGTTTGCACGCTTCCACCTGTTTTCCCGCGTTCCGGCTCGAGCTTTCGAAAGGCGCGTCGACAGACCTCGACCGCATCTGGGGCGGCTCGCCACCCGCGGTCGAGATCGCCGTCGACACGACCGCTGGCAGGCGACTCTTCTACGAACGCAGCTCGCTCACCCGGGAGAACGGCTGGATCGTCACTTATGGCGGCGACTCGCCACTCGTCGAGGTGTACAAGCTCGTGAATCTTCGAGCCGGGATGCTGGAATCGGGCCGAGTGACCCTGCGTGTGCTTCAGGGCAGCGAAGCGGCCTCCTCCTACTCGCCGCAATTCGCGATCGCAGCTGACAAGACGTACGCCCTGTTGGCTCCGTCTCTCGGGTTCGCGGTTCTCGTGATCGCCTTCGCGCTCGCCGCATTGGTCCTCGCCGTCAAGTATCCCGTCAGGCCTCGCCGAGGGATACGGGACGCCCTGGGTCGCTACCGGATCACATTGGGCATTGTGGACGTCAGTAAGACGGGGCGCCATCCGTACACCCTGGAGGATCTGCCCGACGAGCGGTTCACGGTAGGATTCTCGCTCACCGATACTTCGCAACCTTCAACCGCGATCCACCAGGCCAGACCCCTGCAGGCTCTGGTCCGGCTCCTTCTCACGTCCGACCGTGGCGACGTCGTTATCGACGAGCAGGCGCCGCTCGATGAGTGGGTGTGGTCCGGGGCGGTGAGCGAACCCGGCCGTTCCTTTGTCTATCGCCAGGGCCAGACTCTTGACACGCCCATCCCCGGACGTAACGGTGTCGTCGAGGTCCAAGAGAACAGTGTTCGAATCGACGAAGGCTCGGGCTCCTACTTCCGCCCCAGGCAGGGCGAGAGATACACCCTCCAGATCATGATCCTCCGGCCGCAGCAACCCCCACAGCCCCATCTCCTCGTCGAGGTCGAGGTACGGGGCCAGGGTCGGGCATGGTAGCGCCCGGGTGCCGCCAAGCGAGCGATAATCGACCACGTCCGACCAGACGGCCGCATCCCGGAAGGCGCGTGAAGCGTTCGACCACTGGCAAGGCGGGCGACTCGAGGAGCTCTTCCGACCGCTGGAATCGTGATTGCTCGCTACTTTCTGGCGGACCATCTCGTTCGTCACGGGGAACCTGCGAGAGCAGTGGAGGCGGTTGCACCGTCACTCGCTGCAACATGCCCGTCCGAGTGGGTTCTCCGGTTGGTCGAGGCCGAGGCGCTCGCTGCGCTGAGACGTCCCGATGAGGCGTGCGAGTCGGCGAACCGCGCCATTGCCTGCGCGCCCTCTCCCACGAAGGCCCAGGAATTGATTCGGCGGTTCGAGACCTTGGGACTTCGCTTCCTCGGCCCGCTCGGTAGCGGCGATACCGAAGCCGTCTGAGTCCGGTTGGAGCGAACTGACGTGGCTCGCCGCTGAACTGGTATTGTCGGGGAGCAACCCATGAGGACGCTCCCCGACCTGCTCTATGTGGCGCTCTTTGCGGCGGTCCTGCCGCTGCTCGACTACGCGTTCTTCTGGCCCCGGTTTCAGCGCCGGGCCACGGCCGATCTGGCTCGGGCCAAGGCGTGGCTCTACGCATGGAGCATCCCCAGCGCGTGGGCGACGGTCGGCATAGGGACCGCGATCTGGGTCTCCTACGGCCGTCCGTGGTCGGCGCTCGGATTCACCGTTCCGCGGGGCTGGCGCCTGTGGGTGGCCGTAGCCCTCGTCGTGCTTCTCGCCGCCTACACCGTCCTTGCGGTCGTTTCTCTCGTGCGCGAGGCAGCGGCCCGGGCGAACCTGCGACAGCAGATCGGAACGGTCACCGGGATGATGCCGCGCACGCGGCCCGAGCTGTACGGGTTCGTCGCGGTGTCGCTGACCGCGGGGTTCTGCGAGGAGTTCCTGTTCCGCGGGTACTTCATCTGGGCGTTCACCCCGTGGCTGGGCTGGTGGGGAGCCGCGACGCTCTCCCTCGCTCTCTTCGCAGGCTGGCACGCCTACCAGGGCTTGAATGGCGTAATCCGCACGGCGGCTGTCGGTGCAATCTACACGCTGGTGCTCGCCATCTGCGGCTCCCTGTGGCCGGGGATCGTCCTGCATGCCTTGGTCGATGTCGGCTCCGGTGTCATGGCGTGGCTGGCACTCCGGGGGCAAGAGGCGGGTTCCCTCCAGGGCACAACGGACGAGGGGGTCTGAGTGGAAGGGCTGAAGCTGACTGGAGCCACGAGAATCTCTCGGTCCAGTCGCCGGGGCGCGCGGAGCCTACAGACGCTCGCATTTCTGGCCGTGGTTGTGGGGCCCTCGCCGGCCCTGCAAGCGCAGCCCTGCCGGGGACGCCACCTGTCGATTCAGCAGCAAGGAGACGCCGGGCCTCGGTTTTCGTTGTGGGTCCGACCGTCCGGGGACACTTCTTTCAGCTGCAAGAACTATCCGGGGTTCGCCGATGGAGTCTACACGGGGAGTATCGGATCACTGGACACACACCTCATGACATGTCTCATTGCGGATCTGAACTCCCTGCCAGCGCTGCCGACCTCCTGGTGTCCAAGCGAATCGAATTTCGGCTATTCCTACCTGGACGTGGTCAACACGGCCGACAGCGCTCATAGCATCCGGATGCTCGAGCTTCCAGGCCTGCCCTATCGGGCGCTGCACGCGCGGGTCGAGGATGCGCTCTGTCGTGCGCGCTGGGACTCGTTCCTCCCTCACGGTTCAAGACCGCCGAGGCAGCGGTGATGCCGCAACGTCTACGTGACGCAGCCGCCGAAGCGCTCCTTGGCCTTCAGGTGTCGCAGACGGGCCGTCTCGAGGGCGCGCACCACACCGGGGCGCTGGCGATGCGGCCCCAGCTCCGGATCCCGCTCGAAGAAGGGGACGTTCACGAAGCCCCCGTCGACCGCGCGTGAGAGGAGCGATTCCATGACGTCGGGGTCGTACGACGCCACCACGCGGGCGGCGTAGTAGAGGCCTTCGGGGTCGGGGAAGTCCTTCACCCAGCCAATCGAGTCGAGGACCCCCTTGGCGTCGTCGTGAATCGCGGCCCTCATCAGCTCGCTCCACGCCCGCATCAGCGCCGGCGCCGGCCTCGAGACGAGAAGGCTCGCGAGCTCGCGGGCCTCGTCGAGGCGGCGGCCCTCCCACAGTGCGATGAAGCGCTCCGCCTCGTGGGTGAACGTGGCCAGCATGCTGCCGACGTCGCGGAGCGCCAGATGCGTGTTGAAGACGGACGTCACGATCTGGGAGTCCAGAGAGCGCGCCCTCCGGTGCGCCGCGAGGGACTCGGACAGGAGGCCGAGGTAACGCAGACAGGTCACGAGCCCGGCGAAACCCTCCGGGTCCTGCGGGTTGCGCGCCACGGCCGTCAGGAGGCGCTCCACCGCCGCCTCACCCTCTCCCCGCTCGAGCTCGAGCTGCGACAGCTCGCGCGCCGCGGCGGGCAGGTGCTGGTCGAGGGACAGTGCCTTCGAGAGGGCTCCCTCGGCCTCCGCCTGAAGCCCGGCGCGATCGGACGTGCCCGAGTACTTGGCCTCGAGCCTCAGACACCGCCCGAGCCGCGCCCAGGCCGGCGCGAAGTTCGGGTCGCGCTCCAGGCTCCGGCGAAAGAGGCCCCGGGCGAGCGGGAGGTCGGAATCGAGAAGGATCGCCTGGCTCGCTCTGAGGTAGAGCTCGAAGGCCTCGGGATCCCGGGACGTGCGTGGAGATTGCGTCGACGCGCCCGAAGCCGCCGACAGCGGCAGCCGCAGCTCGGTGACGATGCGGCGAGCCAGCTCGTCCTGGAGCTCGAAGATGTCGCTCGCGGTCACGTCCGCGTTCTGGGCGAAGAGAAGGCTGCCCGAGGGAGCCTCGAGAAGCTGCACCGAGACCCGGCAGCGTCCGCCGTGCGCGAGGAGCGTGCCGGCCAGCACGAGGTCGACGTCCAGCCTCCGCGCGATCTCGGCGAGGTCCGGAGCGCCGCCCGCGAACGACTGTGTCGCGAGCGGAGGGCGCACGAGGAGTCCGCGCCCCGACGTCAGTGATGTCGCCACCGCGTCGGCCAGACCGAAAGCCAGGAAGTCGTGCTCGGGATCCGGCTTCAGGAGGCGAAACGGCAGCACGGCCAGGCGGCGGGTCGAAGGCGTCGCCTGCGTCGACGGCGTCGCCTGCGTCGACGGGGTCGGCGGACTCGACGGCGCAGTCGGCGCCGCGACCTGCGAGGAGGGGGGTCTCAAGACCAGAGTCAACGCCTCGCCCGGCGGGCTCGGCGTGGAGAGACCTCCGTCGAGCGCCTGCGCAAGCTGGCTTCGGAAATCCGCCGCGCTGGCCGGCCGCTCCTCGCGACGTTTTGCGAGCGCCCGGCGCACGAGGGGCTCGAGGCACGCGGCCTCGGGCGGCAGCGGACCCGGCGATTCGGACAGGATCGCCGCGAGGGTGTCGGCCATCGTGGCCCGGCGAAACGGCGGCGCGCCGGTCAGCATCTCGTGGAGGATGGCGGCCGCGGCGAAAACGTCGGCGCGAGCGTCCAGCTCCTCGCCGCGGGCCTGCTCGGGAGCCAGGTAGGCCGGTGTGCCCACGATCGCGCCCGCGGCCGTCAGGTTCTGGGAGGCGTCGGCCGTGGCGTTCATGGCGCGCGCGAGGCCGAAGTCGAGGAGCTTGACGCGCCCGTCCCGGAGCAGGAAGACGTTTCCCGGCTTGAGGTCCCGGTGGATGAGAGCCGCCGCGTGGAGCGCGCACAGGGCGTCGAGCACCACGGTCGTGACCCGACCCGCCTCCGCGAGGCCGAGCGGGCCCCTGGCCAGCGCGCTCGCGAGCGTTTCGCCCTCGAGGAGCTCCATGGCGAGGAACGGCATCCCCTCCGCCTCGCCCACGTCATAAACGTGGCAGACCGCAGGGTGCGAAACGGCGGCAAGCGCCCGCGCCTCCCGCAGGAATCTCTCGCGGGCTCCTTCGCCCGAGAGCGCTTCGCGGATGACCTTCAGCGCCACGTCTCGCGAAAGCGCGGTGTCGCGGGCGCGGTAGACGGTACCCATCCCCCCTTCGCCGAGGATGGCCTGCACCTGGTAGCGGCCCAACGCGCGCCCGATCATCGCAGCGCATTCTCTCGTGACGAGGTCACGTCGGAATCACGAAATCTCTTTACCCAGGATCGCGCTCAGCGTTCCACTGTAGGCCGAGCGAAGTCTGGGACGCGGAAGCGCTTGCGGTAGGCACCCGGGGCCAGACCGGTGGTGCGCCGGAACAGGCGCCGGAAGAACGCCGGGTCCTCGTAGCCCACCTGCCAGCTGAGCTTCTCGATCGGCGTGTCGCTCCGCTCGAGCCGGCGCTTCGCGCTTTCGATCCGCAAGCGCTGGACGTAGGCGATCGGCGTGAGGCCCGTCGCCTCCGTGAAACGCCTCTTGAACGTCCGTTCAGCGAGCCGCGACCGCTCGACCATCGCTTCCACCGGGTTGGGGACGGTGAAGTGGCCGTCCAGCCAGTCCTGCGCGCTTCGAATCTCGCCGTCCCCGTGGTCGCGACGGCCTTCGAACACGATGTACGGCGTCAGGCCGTCGTGGTGCCACTGCAGCGCGAAGAGGCGTGCGACCTCCTGCGCCGCGGTCGCTCCGGCATACCGCGCGATGAGGTAGAGCACCAGGTCGTGCCAGGCCATCGACGCCCCCGAGCTCACGAGCTCTTCGCGTCGGCCCGAGACGACGAGCACCCGTTCCGGGTGAATCGGCACCTCGGGATACGTGGACGCGAACGCGCGCGCGTAGCCGAAGTGGACCGTGGCGTCCCGGCCGTCGAAAAGGCCCGTCTCGGCCAGCAGGAAGATCCCGGAACAGGCCGAGCACAGCACCGCCCCACGCCCGTACATGGCGTGGAGCCACTCGACGAGGCCGGGATAGCGCCCCGTCGCCCAGCCTCCCTGCCTCAGGAGCACCGAGGGGACGATGACGAGGTCGGTGCTGTCGATGGACCCGATCGCGCGCTGCACCTCGATGGGCACTCCGCTCGCGAGACCCATGCGTCCCACGGACTCCCCCACGATCTCCACCCGGAACGGCGGCCGCGCGCCCGGTCCCGCGCGGAGCGCGTCCATGTGCGCGAACGCGTTGAGCACGTCGAAGATGCCGCTCAGCGTCGAGATCACCGCGTCGGGCAGAGCCACGAGGCTCACGTGGAGCGGGTCCGGCCCGGGCCCTGCCGATCGTTTCGCCATCCGGCGGGGACGTTACCCGGAGTCCGCACGCGGCGCCACGGAATGCACCGCGCGCGGAGTTGGCACGAACGGACCGATTCCGGGCAATTCCGACCCTGGTGAGGGCGCGGGCGCGACGCCATCTTGTGCACCACTTCCGGAGCGCCGGAAGACGACACGAGGAGGCAATTCATGAACTCACCCACGATC
>JAEUQS010000704.1 GCA_016789625.1 Acidobacteriota bacterium
CGCGAACGGAACCTCGCGCGGCTTCTCCGCGCTCGCTTCCTCGACGCCGAGCTTCACGTCGAAGTCGGACGCGGCGCGGGGATCGAGGAGGGCCGCCTCGACGCGGTCCTTCGCGAGCTCGTCGGCCGTGCGAGCCGACCAGGACCTTCGCGCGAACACGTTGACGCCCGGTCTCTTCACCGAGACCTTCACCGAGAAGGAGCCTCCCGCGGGCGGAGCTCCCGGAAGCGTCACGCCGACCGAGTAGCTCTTGCGGGCCATCTCCAGGGTCGTTTCCACGGCGCTCCCGAGATCGTTCCGGTTGCCCACGAAGAAGCCGCCGGTCTCGACGGCGAGGGTCGCGAGAGGCTGACGTGCTCCCGCCGTGCGGGCGATCTCGTCGACGGGAGACGCGCTCAGCGCGGGCCCCGAGAAGGCGTTTCCGTCCTTGTCGACGAAGCCCACCGAACCCCGGATCGTCGCGTCCACCTCGGCCCTTGCTTCCAGCCCGCTCGCATGAACCGCATGGAACGTGATTCCGCTCTGGTTCGCCTTTCTCAAGAGGTCCTGCATTCCCGGGAGGAGGGACGGCGGGAGCGAGTCGCTCGACCCGAGATACGACTTTCGGAGCGTGTCCCCGGGCAGGAGCTCGAATCCGCTCGAGAGGAAGAGCAGCACCTTGCCTCCCGGCCGGCTCGCGACCGCAGAGACGGTTCGGGAGAGCTCCTGGAGGAAGGCCTCGTCGCGTG
Organism: Acidobacteriota bacterium; assembly: GCA_016789625.1. Taxonomy (GTDB): domain Bacteria; phylum Acidobacteriota; class Thermoanaerobaculia; order UBA5066; family UBA5066; genus JAEUQS01. The sequence continues at coordinate 729 of JAEUQS010000704.1, forward strand.
CGAAGAGCTCGGAGGTCCATGCCATCAGCGTGGCCCGTCTTTGAGCGAGGACGCGCCCGGCGTCGGGCCTCAGGTAGATGCTCTTGTCTCCCTGCAGGTCTGCCTGGACGCTTCGCTCCCGGTTGTACCAGCGAAGCCCCGCCGGATCGGGACGCGCTTCGACTTCAGCGAGCCCCGCGAGGACCTCGGCCGGGTCGCTCGTGAACGGCACGATGGTGCGAGCCGCCTCCGCGCACACGACGAGCGACAGGCGATCGCCCGGCGGAACGCGCGAGACCAGGCTCCGAACCGCGGCGAGAGCCCGCTTCCGGTCGGCCGGCTGGAGGTGCAGCTCGTCGACGAAGACCAGGAGGTCGCGTCCGGCTCCCTTGGCTTCGACGATGGGCCGGGCGGGCTCGGGCGTCTCGACCGCGTTCGCCGGAGAGGACTCGCCCGGCCTCGAGAAGAAGTCGATCGCGACCTTCTTCCCGTTCACCTCGAGCACGATCTCCTCCCTGCGAAGGTCGATAACCGGCTCGCCGTTCTTCGTGGCCACGAAGTCGAGATCGAGGGCGGTCACCGCTGCCGAGCTCGACACCGCCGGAACGGTGTTCCGATCGGGTGGTGCCGCGGCGCCGGAGGACGTCGCACTCACTGCCGCCGCCAGCGCGGGTAGAGCGAAGAGCAGGGCGAGGAGGACGGACACACGCCTCACGGAAACCCGCGAGGGGACGGCACTCTCGTACATGCCGCGATCGCTGCAAAAGGCAAGCCTTCGCCAGTGTCCCTCCGGGGCGACGGCTCAGCGTGCCGGCTCGCGGTACGAGATGCGGGCCGCCCGCGCCTTGGGCGTGGCCTCGACCTCCCACGGCGCGTAGCGGCCCCCGAGCCACACCACGCGCTGCTTCTCGAGGAGGTCCCCGGCTTCCTGGATCGCGATGGCGAGCGTCGCCACGTCGTTGATCGAGCCCGCGCGTGGAAAGGCCGGACTCTTCCCGACCCCCACGGTGTAGACCAACACGGGAACCGAGAGCGAGGTCGAGA
>JAEUQS010000706.1 GCA_016789625.1 Acidobacteriota bacterium
CGCCGCTTCCGCCCGAGAGCCGCGCGACGAACGCGTCGGCGCCGCCGCCCGGCGTCTGCTGCAGCGCACCGGCCGTCGCGGGGAAGTCGGCCGACGAGGTCTCTCCCGCGACGACGACGTCGCCCGCGGCGTCCACGGCCACGGCGAGCGCGGCGTCCGCGCCCGCGCCCCCGAGGCGCACGGCCCAGAGCACCGTCGAGCCGGTGGCGTCGAGCTTCATCACGAACGCGTCGCTCGAGCCTCGCAGCGCGCCCGGCGCGCCCGCGAACGCTCCCGAGGCCGTCTCCCCGGCCACGATCACATGGCCTTGCGCATCCCTCGCCGCGGCGTTCGCGGCGTCGTCGCCGGCGCCGCCGAGGAACGTCGACAGCGCGATGCCGAGCGCCAGCGTCGACGCTTCGCTCACAGCATGAATCCCAGGTCGGGCGTCGAGAAGCGCGAGAGGAGCGGGAAAACGGTGCCGAGCTGCGCGGCGGGCACGCCGAACCACGTGGCGAGCGTGGCGGCGTACTGGTCCACGGAGGCCGTCGGAATCCAGCGGCCGCGCGAGTCGGTGTCGTTCGGGCCGCCCAGCGTGAGCTGCGGGTAGGGCGAGCCGTTCGGGCCGTTCACGCCGTAGAAGTCGCCGCCCCTGACCGCGCCGCCGAGGACGAGCTGGTGGTTGCCCCAGCCATGATCGGAGCCCACGGAGCCGCCGGAGCCCGAGGGCTGGAGGGTGCGCCCGAAGTCCGAGAGCGTGAACGACGTGACGCGGTTCGCGACGCCCAGCTCCACGGTCGCGTCGTAGAAGGCCTTGAGCGCGTTCGCGAGCTCCGTGAGGCGGTTGCCCTGATCGGTGATCTGGTTCGAGTGCGTGTCGAACCCGCCGAGCTGCGCGAAGAAGATCATCCGGTTCAGCGAGAGCTGCGCGGCCGTCTGGTTGAGCTTGATGACCTTCGCCACCTGCTTGAGCTGGTTGCCGATGCCCGTCGTGGGGAAGACCGTCGTGAGCACGGGATCGGTGGCGAACGCCGCGCTGATGTCGAGGGCCTGCTGCATCGCGTCGCTCGAGGAAGCGATGAGCACGGCGCTCCGGTCCTGCGTGCGGAGCTGGTCCATGGCCGCCCTTCGCGCGACGGACTCCGCGGAGGCGTTGAAGCCCGAGAGCACGAGCACCTGGTTGAGCGCGGTGGGCGCCGCGGCGATCGCGAGCGGCTTGGTGATCGCTCCCTGCCCGTAGACCTGCGTTCCGGCGACGGACGTGACGACGGGGTACGCGCTGCCGCCGTTCTGGGAGCGCACCTCGTCGGCCACGAGGCCGCCCCAGCCGGTCTGGGTCTTCACGTCGGAGCGGGCGGTCTGGTACTGGATCACCTGGTCGGAATGCGAGAAGAGCTGGTAGGGCCGCGCGCCGCCGCTCTGGTACTGAGCGCGCGTGAGCGGCTGGACGAGGGTGCCCACGTTGCAGGCGACGGCGAGCTGACCTCCCGCGAAGAGCGGGTGGATCGCCGCGAGGCCGGGGTTCAGGCCGAACGCCGTGCCGAGACGCGGCGGCGTGATGGAGAGGAGCTGCGCCTGCGGGATCGCGAGGCTCGCCGCGCTCCGCGCGCTGGCGTAGGCCGCGTAGCCCGTCGTGTCGTTCGGGATGACCACGTTGTTGCCGTCGCAGCCGCCCGAGAGCGAGATGCACACGAGAGCCTTGAAGTCGGTGGGGGCGAGCGGATCGGCCGAAGCGTGGAGCGACAGGAGCCCCAGCTTTCCGAGGCCGGCGCGGAGGCCCGCGGCCGAGAGGGCCGCGCAGGACGCGTTTCTGAGGAAGTCTCTGCGAGTGTCTCGAGAGTTGTGAGTGTTCACGGCGATCACCTTTCGACCTGGAACTGCGAGGACGTCGCGACGAGGTAGACCGCCGTGCGCGCCCGGAGGAGGGTGTTGGAGGCCGCCACGGCGTTCACGGCGGTGACGATCGTGGTCCGGGCCGTCGCAGACAGGGAGCCCCCCGTCAGCCTGCGCGCGGCCTCGTCGACGAGCTGGGCCGGGTTGCCCGCGAGAGCCTGCAGGGGCGCGAGGTCGATCGACGTTCCGTTCGGTGCGTCGGTCGACGTACCGATCGTCGAGAACACGATGGTGTTCGCGAAGTTGGCCCGCGCGAGCGACGTCGAGGCCGAGAGGATTCCGAACTCGGGACCCTCGACGGCGCCCGTGACGAGGTAGTCGGGCGGGTAGTAGCTGAAGACCGTCGCGGGGCGGAACACGTCCTGGTCCATGGGGGTCGTGCGGGGCGCGAGGTATCCGTCGCTCTGGCCCGTGCCGCTCGCGGCCCTCGGGTTGAACGCCCGGAGGATCTGGTTCACGTAGAGAACGGGCTCCTTGAGCTTGCCGTAGGTGAGCGCGGCGGGTGGCGTCGCGCGGGCCTCCGTGTCGAGGAGGATCGCCTTCACCACGGCGCCCAGGTTGCCGCGCACGCCGGTGCCGTCGTTCGCGAAGACGGCCGAGATGCGCGCCACGTAGGCGGGGCTGGGGTTCGAGGTCACGAGCGACTGGATGAGCTGCCTGCCGATGAACGGGCCCACGTTCGGGTGCTGGAAGATGTTGTCGAGCGCGGCGTTCATGTCCACGGTTCCCGTCTGGCCGGCGGGGAGCGTGGTGCCCGAGAGCAGAGTCTTGGCGGTCGTGTCGTGGTTCGCGGCGTTGAGGACGAGCGGGGCCGTGTAGTTCACGATGCCGGGCGAGGGCTGCGCCGCGAAGCTCCAGCCGGTGAAGACCCTCGTGAAGGCGTCCACGGTGGCCTGGTCGTAGGTGGGGAGCGGCACCCCGCCCGCGTCGAGCCGGGGCGTGCCGTCGGCGTTCAAAACGTCGGTGCCGATCGAGAAGAGCTGGAGGATCTCTCTCGCGAAGTTCTCGTTGGGCCGCGTTCGCGTGCTCGAGGCCATGTCGAGGTAGCGGCCCATCGCCGGGCTCAGCGTGATGTCCGAGAGCAGCGCGCGGTAGCTGCCGAAGGCGCGCTGGTCGAGGATCGTGAGGTAGGGCGAGAGACGGCTCGGATGCGAGACGTCGCGGCCCGAAACGACGAGGATCTTGTAGAGCGCCCAGGCGACCCGCTGGCGAAGCTGGTCGGGGGAGTAGAGCGCCTTGGTGAAGAAGTGGCGCTGCAGCAGGTACATCGTGTAGTTGTCGCGGACGCAGGTGCCGGTGCACGAAGAGGGAACGGCCTCGGGCTGGAGAGGAAGGACGGGCCAGCCGGTGGCCGTCGTGCCGATCTGCTCGTCGATCCAGGCCGCGGACCCGATCGCCTGGATGCGCGCG
>JAEUQS010000732.1 GCA_016789625.1 Acidobacteriota bacterium
CGAGGCTGACGCCGACGGCGAGCTTCGGCAGGGGGATCTCGGGAATCGCCACGGGAACCGTCGTGGTGGGCGCGGGCGTTGCGACCGGGGTCGCTGCGGGTAAGGGCGTCGGCGTGGGCGCCGGCGCGGGCCGCACGGGAAGCACGGGCTTCGGAGGCGGCGCGTCCGAGCAACCCACGGCGAGAGCCGTGCCGAGAAGAAGACCTGTGAAACGCCTCACCGGGATTCCATCTCCCTGGCGAAGAACGCGCCGAGGCGGCGCGCGCCCTCCGCGAGGAGCTCCGCCGTCTCCTTGGCGTACGTCATGCGAAAGAACGGCGTGCCGTCGCCCTCGACGACGAACGAGGCGCCGGGAACGTAGGCCGTCTTCGTCTCGGCGACGCAGCGCGGCAGGAGCGCCGCGGCGTTCATCCCCGCGGGCAGGGAGGCCCAGGTGAAGAGGCCGCCCGCGGGATCGCTGTACGCGATCGCCTTCGGGAAGTGCTCCCCGAGCGCGGCGAGGAGAACGTTCTTGCGGGTTCTGTAGAAGCCGCGCAGCGACTCGAGGTGGGCGTCGTAGTCGTTGTGCGCGAGGTACGACTCGAGGACCGAGGCCGTGAACGTCGACGGGCAGAGCGCCACCGCCTGCTGGGCCAGCTCCGCGCGGGAGAGAAAGCTCTCGGGCCCGTGCATCCAGCCCACGCGAAAGCCGGCCGCGAGCGTCTTGGAGAAGCTGCCCAGGTACACCGTGCGCCCGGGCTGCCGCACGGCCACGGGCGTGCGGTCGAAGCTCTCGGGGTTTCCGAAGGACAGCTCGCCGTAGGGATCGTCCTCGAGGAGCAGGAGGTCCAGCTCCGCGACGGCCTCGGCCAGCGCGTCCTTCGCGGCGCGCGTCATCGCGAGGCCCGACGGGTTCTGGAAATTCGGGATGACGTAGAGGGCCTTCACCCGCTCGCCCTCGCCGCGGAGCCGGCTCACGGTGGCGCGGAGGTGCGCGAGGTCGATGCCCTCGGCGGTGCGCACGATGCCGACGGGCCTCGCGCGGCGTGCGGCGAACGTGACGAGCGCGCCGACGTACGTGGGCACCTCGACGAGCACGACGTCGCCGGGATCGAAGAGGACCCGCGCGGCGAGATCCAGAGCCTGCTGCGAGCCCGTGGTGAGGAGCGTCTCGCCGCCGGTGGCCGCGAGCCCCAGGGCCGCGCCCCGGGCGGCGACGCGCTCGCGGAGCGGCAGGTAGCCGCGCGTGACGTCGTACTGCAGGGCACGTTTCGGCAGGTCGCGCAGCACGCGGTCGGCCGCTTCGCGCAGGGCTTCGGCGGGGAACGTCTCGGGGTTCGGAACGCCCGCCGCGAACGAGATGACCGAGGAGTCGTTCAGGAGCGGGGCGAGGGCGCGGATCGCGGAGGGCTGGAACGCCTCGGCGTCCTTCGAGAAGAGTGCGGCGACATCCATCCCGGGGAGGCTACGCGAAAGCGCGTCCCTGCTTCACCTCGCGCCGGAAATCGGGCCCGTCGAGCGGCACGTACTGGCACATCTCGGCGAGCCGGCTCCGGAGCGGCACCCCGATGCGCGACTCGAGCGTCTCGGCTCCCGCGCGGTCGCCCTCGTCCATGAAATTCGTCGTGACGAGGGTGATGCGCCGCTGGTTGTACCGCGCGTTGAGAAGCGCGTAGAGCGTGTCGCGGCCCCATTCCGTGGGCCGCCGCGCGCCCAGCTCGTCGAGCACCATGATCTCGGCTTCCTTGAACGGCGTGAGGACGTCGTCGGCCGTCTCCTCGGATCTCGAGAACGTGGCCTGGATGCGGTCGAGGAGCTCCGTGGTGTCGCAGAAGATGCCGCGCGCCTGGCGGGCGTCCACGATCTCGGCGAGGATCGCCGTCGCGAGGTGCGTCTTCCCGCGCCCCACGGGGCCCACGATGAGGAGCCCGGCGCCGACGACGGGCCAGCTCTCGATGAACCGCCGGGCCAGAGCCTTCGCCGCTGCCTGCGACGGGTGAAGCGTGTTGAAGTTGGCGAGCGAGCAGCCGCGGTAGCGATCGGGAATCCGCGCGCCGCGCATGCGCGCCGAGGAGTGCTCCCCCGCCTTGCACGCGCAGGGAACGACGCGCCGGCCGTCGGGCGTCTCGAGGAAGCCGAAGCCCTTGCAGACGGGGCATGGAGCCGGAGGATCGAAGGCGAGGTCAGCCACGACCGGATCCTATGGGATGCAGCCGTCCGCGAAAAAGGCGCGCGCGGCGAGCGGAGCGGTACGGAAACCCATGGCTGGGTTTCCAGGTTCAATTGAGGCTGGCGTGCAGCTTCCGCTGGTTGATGGTGCGCTTGATGCGCGCGATCGCCTGAGCCTCGATCTGCCGCACGCGCTCGCGCGAGAGCTTCAGCTCGTCGCCGATCTCCTGCAGCGTCATCGGCTCGCGCTCGGGACCGCCGTTCTCCGAGATCCCGAACCTCCGGCAGAGCACCGCGCGCTCCTTGGCGGGCAGGTTGTCGAGGAGCCCGCGCGTCTGCTCTTCCGAAGAGCGCTTCACGAGCTCGTCGTCGGCAGCGGCGATCGTCGTCTGCACGAGCAGGTCTTCCAGCGTGCGCTCCTGGTCGGACCCGAAAGCCTCCGAGAGCGACTCCGCGGTGCGCGAGAAAGAGAGGAGCCCCTCGGCCTCCTCGAGACCGATCTCGGCTTCCTTCGCGATCTCCTGGATCGACGGATCCCGTCCCAGCTTGAGCGACAGCTCCTCGCGCTTTCGCGAGAGGCGCGCCTGCAGCGCGACCTGCTTGTGCGGGAGACGCATCGCGCCCCCCTGCTCGGAGAGGGCGTGCGAGATCGCCTGCCGGATCCACCACACGGCATACGTGATGAACTTGACGCCGCGCTCCGGATCGAAGCGCCGCGCGGCGTGCATGAGCCCGATGTTCCCCTCGTTGATGAGGTCGAGGAACGACACGTCGGGCGAGTGGAAACGCTTGGCGTAGGACACCACGAAGCGGAGGTTGCCGTTCACGAGGGCGTCGGCGGCGAGGCTCCGCTCCTCCTCGCTGGCCTCCGGGTTCTGGACGACGCGGCCGTACTCCTTCTCCTGCTCCGGGGTGAGGAGCGGGTAGGCGGAGATGTCCTCGAGGTACTTCCTCAGGACCCGCGTGTCTTCGTCGCGCCGTGCCACCTCCCGGAGCTTAGCGCGCCGTGCCGGCGTCTATTCGTAGCGGATCGCGAGCGCGCCCTTGGGGCGCAGGGCCAGCGCGTTCGTCGAGGGGTTCGCGCGTTCCTTCGCCACGGCGCGGATGGCCTCCATCATGCGGCCCACCTCGCCCTCCATGCGGGCGAGGCGCGTCCGCAGGTCCAGGATGACCTCCACGCCCGCGAGGTTCACGCCGAGGTCCCGCGTGAGCGTGAGGATGATCTCGAGGCGCTCGACCGTCTCCCGGTCGTACAGCCGCGTATTGCCCGAGGAGCGGGCCGGGCGGATGAGGCCCTCGCGCTCGTAGAGCCGGAGCGTCTGGGGATGCACGCCGAAGCGCTTGGCCACCACGCCGATGAGGACGTACTCCTCGCGCAGACCGACGGGCACGGCCTTCACCGGCCCGGAGGCCCGCCCTTTTCCGGTTCGTTCGTCGTCTTGCATGACTGCTCACGAAGGCGGGCGGCCCTGGCCGCCCGCCTTCCCGATTCTCAGCCTAGTGCTTGCGCTCTTCCACGACCTCGGCGTCGATCACGTCGTCGGCCGTCTTCCCGGAGGAGGCTCCGGGCGCCGCGCCCGCGGGGGCCTCGGGCTCGGGAGCGTTCTTGTACATCGCCTCGGCCACCTTGTAGCTCGCCTTCTGGAGATCCTGGAAGGCCTTCTTCAGCGCGTCGGCGTTGCCGCTCTCGTTCTCGAGCACCTTCTTCGCCGAGGCGACCGCGTCCTGCACGAGGCCCTTGTCGCCCTCGGGCAGCTTGTCGCCGTTCTCGGAGAGGAGCTTCTCGGTCGAGTAGATGAGGGAGTCGAGCTGGTTCTTCGCCTCGATGGCGTCGCGACGGGTCTGGTCTTCCGTGCTGTGCTGCTCGGCATCCCGCACGGCCTTCTCGACCTCGTCCTTGGAGAGACCGGAGTGGCCGGTGATCTGGATCTTCTGCTCCTTGCCGGTGCCGCGATCCTTGGCCGCCACGTTGAGGATGCCGTTCGCGTCGATGTCGAACGTCACCTCGACCTGGGGCACGCCGCGGGGTGCCGGGGGAAGGCCCATGAGCTGGAACGTGCCGAGCTTCTTGTTGTCGGCCGCCATCTTGCGCTCGCCCTGGAGGACGACGATCTCGACCGAGGTCTGGCCGTCGGCGGCCGTCGAGAACACCTCGGACTTCTTCGCCGGGATCGTGGTGTTGCGCTCGATGAGCGCCGTCATCACGCCGCCGAGCGTCTCGACGCCGAGCGTGAGCGGCGTGACGTCGAGGAGGAGGAGGTCCTTCACCTCGCCCGCGAGAACGCCGCCCTGAACGGCCGCGCCGATGGCCACGACCTCGTCGGGGTTGACGCCCTTGTGCGGCTCCTTGCCGAAGACTTCCTTGACGATCTGCTGGATCTTGGGCATGCGCGTCTGGCCGCCCACGAGCACGACCTCGTCGATCTGCGCGGCGGTGAGGCCGGCATCCTTCAGGGCCTGCCGGCACGGCGGGATGGACCGCTGGAGGATCTCGTCGACCATCTGCTCGAGCTTGGCGCGCGTGAGCTTCAGGTTCATGTGCTTGGGGCCCGAGGCGTCGGCCGTGATGAACGGCAGGTTGATCTCGCTCTCGACCGTGGTGGAGAGCTCGATCTTGGCCTTCTCGGCGGCCTCCTTGAGGCGCTGGATGGCCATCGGGTCCTTGCCCAGATCGATGCCCTGGTCCTTCTTGAACTCCGCGAGGAGCCAGTCGACGATGCGCTGGTCGATGTTGTCGCCGCCGAGGTGCGTGTCGCCGTTCGTGGACTTGACCTCCACGACGCCGTCGCCGACCTCGAGGATCGAGACGTCGAACGTGCCGCCACCGAAGTCGTAGACCGCGATCGTCTGGTTCTTCTTCTTGTCGAGGCCGTACGCGAGCGCGGCGGCCGTCGGCTCGTTCACGAGCCTCTCGACCTTCAGCCCGGCGATCTGGCCGGCGTCCTTGGTGGCCTGGCGCTGCGCGTCGTTGAAGTACGCGGGCACCGTGATCACGGCGCGGTCGACCTTCTCACCCAGGTGGGCCTCGGCGGCCTCCTTGAGCTTGGTGAGGATCATCGCGGAGATCTCGGGGGGCGACAGCTCCCGGCCGCCCACCTGGACGCGGGCGTCGCCGTTCGACGTGCGCAGGACCTTGTAGGGGACCATCTTCATTTCGTCGTTCACTTCGTCGAAACGGCGGCCCATGAACCTCTTGATGGAGTAGACGGTGTTCTCGGGGTTCGTTACGGCCTGGCGCTTGGCGACCTGGCCCACGAGGCGCTCGCCCGACTTGGCGAAGCCGACCACCGAAGGGGTCGTCCGGCCGCCCTCGGAGTTCGCGATGACTTCGGGCCCCGTGCCCTCGAGAACGGCCACGACGCTGTTCGTCGTGCCGAGGTCGATTCCGATGATCTTGCCCATGTGGGTTTCCTCCCGACCAGGCGTTCCGGACTAGGCGCGAGGCCCCGGAAGCGGTCGAGAGCCAAGATACGACTTGAGTGTGAGCTTGTCAAGTCTCCAAGGAACAGAAATCTAACGCGCCACTTCAGATCCGTGGGCCGGAAATCAGGCACGAACACCAATTGACGGGCG
>JAEUQS010000745.1 GCA_016789625.1 Acidobacteriota bacterium
GACAGCCCGAGCAGCGCGACGAGAGCCGCAACTCTAAGCACGTGGATGGGTCCGATCGTAGATCCGGCGCACGCGGGCGCGGGACACGTGCGTGTAGATCTCGGTGGTCGCGATGCTCGCGTGCCCCAGCATGAGCTGCACCGAGCGGAGGTCGGCGTCGTGGTCCACGAGGTGCGTCGCGAAGGCGTGCCTCAGAACGTGCGGCGAGACCGCTTCTGGCGGCAGGCCGGCGGCGAGCGCCGCCTGCTTGAGCGCGTTGAAGACCGTCTGCCGGGTCACGTGCTTTCCCTTCGAGCCGGGAAACACCCATGGCAGGGCCGCGGCTTCGGGATCACGGCTCACGGCCTCGAGGTGCCGGAGAACCCAGCGTGCCGAGGAATCGGCAATCGGAATCAGGCGCTCCTTGCTGCCCTTGCCGCGCACCACGACGAACCCGTCGGCGAGGTGAAGGGATTCGCGCCGCAGGCCGGCGAGCTCGGAAACCCGGAGCCCGCAGGCGTAGAGCAGCTCGAAGAGGGCGCGATCCCGGAGACCCCGCGGCGTGGACGGATCGGGCGTCTCGAGGAGCTGTGTGACCTCGGCCTCGGAGAGGAGCTTCGGCAGGACCGACCAGCGCCTCGCGTTGTCGAGCTCGGTCGTCGGATCCTCGGCCAGGATCTTCTCGGCGGCGAGGAAGCCGAAGAAGCCGCGCAGCGCCGAGGTCGCGCGGGCGATGGAGCGCGGCGACGCGCCCTCGCCGCGGCGTTCGGAGAAGTACTCCACGAGCGTCCCGCGGTCGACCTCCAGGGTATCCATGCGCACCCCGGCCAGAAAACGGCCGAACGCGAAGAGATCCCGTCGGTACGCGTCGAGCGAATTGCGTGCGAGGCCCTTCTCGACGGCCAGGTAGTCGAGGAACAGCGGCACGTGCCGCACGAAGTACGGCGTCTTGGGGTATTCCTCGTCCACCATGTGGATTGTACGGACGCCGGCCCCGTGGCGCCGCTCTACGACCCCTGCAGGACCTCGAGAAGGTCCGAGAGGATGTGCGCGGTCGCACCCCAGATCGCGTGGCCGTGGTAGTGGTAGACCTTCGTGCGCACTGGCCGGCCCTTCCACGTGATCTCCTGCTCCTCGGTCGCGAGCGGGTTCACGAGGTAGGAGATCGGGATCTCGAGGATCTTCTCGACCTCGACCTCGTCGGGCTTCCACTCCACGGGGTACGGAATCGCCCCCACGAAAGGCGAGATCCGGAAGTCGGTCACGGTCACGAGCGGCGGCAGAGCTCCGAGGATCTTGACCGCGTCGCGGGGAACGCCGATCTCCTCTTCGGTCTCCCGCGTCGCGGTGACCCAGAGGTTCTCGTCCGAAGGCTCCTTGCCGCCGCCCGGAAACGAGATCTGCCCTTTGTGCTTCTTCACCTTTTCCGTGCGCTTGGTGAAGAGCGTGAAGAGTTCCTTGTCTCTCACGTAGAGCGGCACGAGCACGGCGGCATCGCGCACGCTGGCCGCGCCGCTGCCCTCCGTGAGAATCGGATCCCGTTCGGGCCAGGGCCGGTCCAGCTTCTCTCGAACCTGATCCAGCCAGGTGGTTCCCTCGGCCACCCGTCAGACCTCGTCGGCCGCGTCGACCGCCGTCGCCGAGGTCTTGCGTTCCTTCGCGGCCTTCGCACCGTGCTTCACGAACGACTGCAGGTAAGCCTCGACGTACCCGTCGAGGTCGCCGTCGAGCACGCGGTCCGCGTCGCCCATCTCGAAGTTCGTGCGGTGGTCCTTGACCATCCGGTACGGCGCGAGAACGTAAGAGCGGATCTGCGAGCCGAAGCCGATCTCCATCTTCGTGCCCGTGCGCGCCGCGTCCTTGGCCAGACGCTCCTCGACTGCCTTCTGGTACAGCTTCGAGCGCAGCACCTTCATCGCGAAGTCGCGGTTCTTGTGCTGGGAGCGCTCGTTCTGGCAGCTCACCACGATGCCGGTGGGCAGGTGGGTGATGCGGATGGCCGAGTCGGTCTTGTTTACGTGCTGGCCGCCCTTGCCGCCCGCGCGAAACGTGTCGACCCGGAGGTCCTTGTCGTTGATCTCGATCTCGATGGTGTCGTCGATCTCGGGCGCGACGTGGACGGCCGCGAACGAGGTCTGGCGCCGGGCCGCCGCATCGAACGGCGAGATGCGCACGAGGCGGTGGACGCCGTGCTCGCCCTTCATGTGGCCGTAGGCGTACTCCCCTTCGAACCGCAGCGTCGCGCTCTTGATGCCCGCGTCGTCGGCGTAGGTCACCTCGAGGACGTCGGTCTTCCAGCCCTTCTTCTCGCCGTACCGGATGTACATGCGCATGAGCATGTCGGCCCAGTCCTGAGCCTCGGTGCCGCCCGCTCCGGCATTGATGTCGACGAGGGCGGGCATGGGGTCCTCGGGGTCGGTCAGCTTGAACGTCAGCTCGAGGCCGCGCGCCCAGCTGCCCGTCTTGGCGAGGGCGGCGTCGGCGTCGGCGGCGACGTCCTCGCCTTCCTTGATGAGCTCCGCCAGGACCTCGAGCTCTTCCTTCCGTTCGACGATGGCCTTGTCGTCCAGGAGAACCCGCTCGGCCCGCTTGAGCTGCTTCAGGATCTCCTGGGCACCGGCCGCGTCGTTCCAGAAGCCGGGTTCCTGCGTGCGGAACTCCAGCTCGGCCTTTTCGCGCTCCGCTCGGGCGACGTCAAAGATAGCCCCGGAGGGCATTCACCGACGACGCAAGGGCGAGAAGCTTCTCGATTCTCTCTTCGTTCATTCGCGTGGGATCCTCTCCGCCGCCCGCACGCCGTGGCGCGATTCAGGTGGCGACGCGACTTCGGGGCTTGAAGAAGCGCGCGCGGAGGATAGCGGCCAGCCACACGAGACCGCAAACGGCGGGCACCCAGTCTCCGACCCACGACGTGAACGGCGTCGACCGCGTGCCCACGGGCACGGTGACCGAGAAGCTGCCCTTCTGGTCGGGCCCGAGCACCTGGTAACCCTCGCCCGTCTCGCGCACGAAGCCGCTGATGCCCGTGACCGCGGCCCGCACGAGCGGCCGGCCCGTCTCGACGGCGCGCAGCACCGCCGCTTGCCAGTGCTGCTGCCTCGCCCCCGAGGTGCCGAACCAGGCGTCGTTGGTGAGCGTGTAGAGGACCCCGGCTCCCGCGGCCACCTGCGCGCGGCCGATCCACGGATAGGTCACCTCGTAGCACACGAAGCCGCCCAGCCGCGTGCCCCGGAACGGAATCGCGACGGCCCGCTCGCCGGGCGTGAAGGAAGAAGGAATGGCGCGCGTCAGCGGCTTGATCTTTCCGAGCACCCCGCGAAAGGGCACGTACTCGCCGAACGGCACCAGCCGGAGCTTGACGTACGGCGGCAGCACGGGCCCGTCGGCCGTCACGAGGAGCGCCGCGTTCCCGAAGGGAGCGTCGTCGTTCTCGGGAAATTCCGTCCACACGGTGTTCAGGAGAATCGCCACGTCCTTCTCCCGGCACAGCCGCTGCACGTCGTCCCGGAGCTGCGGGGACCAGGGCCAGTGGTACGGCGAGGCGCTCTCGGGCCAGAGCACGAGGTCGACCTTGCGGCCCGACATCGCGATGAGCTCCGAGGTCGAGCGTAGGAGGTCCGCGTAGATTCGCTCGCGCTGGCCGAAGTCCCAGCGGAGCTGCTGCGCCACGTTGGTCTGCACCACCCCGATCTCGAGCGTGCCGGCCGTGATCTCGTTGCCCAGCCCCTTGCGGTGGAGGTTTCCGAGGAGCGCCGTGACGAGCGTGACCGTGGCGGCCCCGAAGAAGTACATGAACCGGGCGCGGCGCCAGTCGTCGCGGATCGAGAGGTAAAGGAGCGTGGCCACGAGCACGACGAGCATCGAAACGAACGTCGCGCCTCCGATCGAGGCCGCCTGCACGAGATCGGGCGTCTCCGTGAGCGGGTTCGCGAGAAGGGCCCAGGGAAACCCGCCGAACCAGTACGTTCGGAAGATCTCCTGGAAGCCCCACGCCGCCGGCCACACGAAAAGGAGGCCCGGCAGCGGCAGGGGCTCGAGGGCGGCGACGCCCGCCGCCATCAGCCCGAACGGCACGCCCAGGATGACGCTCACCGCGAGGACGGAGAGCCCGGCCAGAAACCAGGAGACCTCACCGTACGTCCGCACCGTGTGCGCGATCCACGGCATCGTGACGAGCCAGAACGCCATGCCGAAGACCTGTCCCGTCACGAAGGCGCGGCCCGGCCGGTCCCCGTCGACGGCGGCGAAGAACGGCAGGAGCGCGACCGCCAGCAGCGCGAGGTATCCGTAGGGCGGAAACGCGAGGCCGAGGAGACCGCCTCCCGCGGCCGCGCAGAGGAGACGCGCCCGCCGCGACTCGGGAAGCGGGATCACGCCCTGGAGCTCGCGTGCCCGAGAGCCTCTTCGGCCCGGTACGAGGAGCGGACGAACGGCCCGGCGAACACGAACCCGAAGCCCAGTGCGCTGCCCCGTTCCCGGAGGCTCTCGAAGCGCGCGGGCGTCGCGTATTCCACGACCGGCAGGTTCCACGCCGACGGACGCAGGTACTGCCCCACGGTGACGACGTCGACGCCCGCGCCGCGGAGCGCACGAAAGACCTCGACCACCTCGTCGTCCGTCTCGCCGAGACCCAGCATGAGGCCCGACTTCGTGGTCATTTCGGGATGGCGGCTCTTCACGCGGGCGAGGAGGTTCACCGACCTCTCGAAGCCGGCTTTCGGCCGAACCGAATCGTAGAGGCGCGGAACCGTCTCCACGTTGTGGTTGTACACGTCGGGGCACGCGTCGGCCACGGTGTCGATCTGCTCCGCGACGCCCTGGAAGTCCGGCGTCAGAACCTCCACGCCGCGGGTCTCGTCGTCGTCCTTGAGGGCGCGGATGACCTTCGCCCAGTGGGCCGCCCCGCCGTCGGGCAGATCGTCGCGATCCACGGAGGTCACCACCACGTGTCGGAGGCCGAGCTCCTTCGTGGCGCGGACGACTTCCGCGGGCTCCTGGGGGTCGAGCGGTTTCGGGCGGCCCGCCTCGATGTGGCAGAACCCGCACGCCCGCGTGCACACGTCGCCGCAGATCAGGAAGGTCGCGGTCTTGCGCTCGAAACACTCCGTTCGGTTGGGGCAGCGGGCCTCCTCACAAACCGTGTGAAGCCCTCCCTTGCGCATGAGCGACTTCATCGCGTGGAGATCCGAGAGCCGCAACTTTTTCTCGCGGATCCACTCGGGGAGGGCGGGCTGACCCAGGGTCGGAAGAGGACGTGCCATTCCCTGATCCTACGGCGCGTTCGACACGATCGGTTTCTTCACCGACTTGTCGGCCTCGACGACCTTCTTCGCCGCAGCGTCCGCTCGCGCCTTGTCGGCGTACGGGCCCACCCTCACACGGAACCATCCGGCCCTCTGCGGATGCACGGAGATGTCCGCGGGGAGCTTCGCCTTCTTGAGCCGCGCGGCCACCTCGTCACAGGACGCGGGGTTGTTCGAAGCGAAGACCTGGACCCACCACGCGTCCTTCTTCGGCGCGGACTTCGCCGGGGTCGCCCTGGGAGGCTCCGTCGCGGTCATCGTGGGCTTCACCGGCTCGGGCGTCGGCGCGGCCTTCGACGCGACTCTCTCCGGCGGGGGCGGCTCGGAGACCGTCGCTGTGGCCGTGGGGGCCGGTGCGAAGGTCGGAACGCCCGGAGCCGCTGGAGAGCTCTTCGGTGCCGGTGCGAAGCCCAGGTTGCGGTCCGGGTCGGTGCGTCGCGGGCCGGGGGTCGAGCCCTCTTCCGTCGCCGTCGGCACCGGCAGGTCCGAGGCCTCCGAGAGACGGGTGAGCGCGTCGGGCGCGGGCTTGGCCGAGGCGCCCGTCTTCATCCCGAAGAAGAACGCCAGCCCCAGCGCGCCCAGGAGGCCGAGGATGAACGTCGCGGCCTGACGCGCGGTGATCGAGATCTGGTAGTGGACGACCGGATCCTCTCCGGGGCCTGCCGTGGGTTGCTCGTTCATTCTCAGCTCTTCCCGGCACCGAAGGCCTTGAGGATCTCGATCGGCACGGGAAAGATGATCGTGGAGTTCTTCTCGGCGCCGATCTCCGTGAGCGTCTGGAGGTAGCGTAGCTGGAGCGCCGCAGGCTGCAGGCTGAGGACCGCCGCCGCCTCGCCGAGCTGCTTGGAGGCCTCGAGCTCGCCGGAAGCATGGATGATCTTCGCGCGCTTCTCCCGCTCGGCCTCGGCCTCGCGTGCCATTGCCCGCTGCATTTCGGGCGGGAGGTCCACGGCCTTCACCTCG
>JAEUQS010000764.1 GCA_016789625.1 Acidobacteriota bacterium
AGCGTTCCGCGAACGCCGGGTACCGGGCCGTGAGGCGCTCGACGTCCTCGGGCGTGAGAGGCCGCGGCCCCACGAGGCTCATGTCGCCGAGGAGCACGTTGAGGAGCTGCGGCAGCTCGTCGAGGCCGCGGGGCCGCAGCCACTTGCCGGAACGCGTGATTCGCCGATCCTTCAGATCGCTCTCGGTCGTCATGGTCCGCAGCTTGAAGACGCGGAACAGGCGCCGGTTGAGCCCGACGCGCGTCTGCGTGAAGAAGACGGGCCGTCCGTCCGTGAGGAGGACGGCGAGAGCCAGGAACGCGAGGATGGGCGCGACGACGGGCGCGGCGAGGAGGACGAGCAGAAGGTCGAGTGCGCGCTTCATGCCCGCGAGGATGGCGCTCCCCGGCCTCGCGACCCGCACCGATCAGTGCGAACGGCTCCGGGGCGCGGTCGAATGGTCGATCGGACTACCCCAGCGACTCCAGCGCCTTCCGCATCCGCGCGATGCCTTCCTCCAGCCGCTCGAGCGACGTCGCGAACGACAGGCGGATGCAGCGGTCCTCCCCGAATGCGCCGCCCGGCGTCACCGCCACGGCCGACTCCTCGAGCAGGAACTTCGAGATCCCGAAGGAGTCCTTCAGGGGCTGCCCCTTCCAGGCCTTTCCGTAGTGCGACGAGACGTCGGGAAACGCGTAGAACGCGCCGCCCGGAGGAGCGCACGTCACGCCCGGCAGCGCGTTCAGCGCCGGCACGAGGTACTCCCTCCGCCGCGCGTACTCGGAGATCATCGCGTGGATCTCGGCCTCCGAGGAGTCGGTGTCGGTGAGGGCGGCGAGCGCGGCCTTCTGCGTGATCGAGCAGACGTTCGAGGTCGCGTGGGACACGACCCGCGACACGACGTCCATCAGCGGCCTGGGGCCGATGAGGTAGCCGATGCGCCAGCCCGTCATCGCCCAGGTCTTGGAGAGCGTGCCCGAGAGCACGATCGTGTCGGGGAACTGCCGCACGAGCGAGGCCGCGGAGAGGTGCCGGCCCTCGTACACGAAGCGGTCGTAGCACTCGTCGTACAGCACGACCCAGCCGCGGGCCGCGGCGAGCCGCACCACGGCCTCGACCTCCGCCGGGTCCATCACCGCGCCCGTGGGGTTGCTCGGCGTGTTCACGATGACACCGCGGGTCGCCGGTGTCGCGGCGGCCTCGAGGTCCCTGGCCGTCAGCCGGTAGCCGTTCGCGGCCGAGGTCGGCGCGATCACGGGATTCGCGCCCGCGAGCTTCACCATCTCGGGGAACGACACCCAGTAGGGCGAGGGCACGAGGACGTCGTCGCCTTCCTCGAAGAGAGCGAGGCAGGCCGTGTGGAGTGCCTGCTTTCCGCCGGCCGTGACCACCACCTGGGCCGGCTCCCAGGGCGCGTCCCAGGCGTTCCTGTAGCGCTGGGCGATGGCGTAGCGCAGCTCGGGGATGCCGGCCGCGTCGGTGTACTTCGTGAAGTTCCCACGGATCGCGCCGATGGCCGCTTCCTTGATGAACTCCGGGGTCGGGAAGTCCGGCTCGCCGGGCCCCAGGTCCACCACGTCGACGCCGCGCGCGCGCATGGCCGACGCGGCCTTGAGGACCTCGAGAGTGGCCGAGGGGGAAACGGAGGAGCATCTCCGGGAAAGTCGCATCAGGCCTCCGCGTGCGGTTTCCGGATGAGCTGCCAGCAGGCCTTGAAGGCGCGGAAGCTCGCCGGTCGGTAGAGGATGAGTCCGATCTGGAGGAGACACCAGCCGATGTAGACGAAGACCATCGTCTCGCGGGTCGAGGGCACGCAGAACTGCACGAGCCAGAGCACGAACAGGATGCCCGCCTCCTTCATCTGCAGGTTCATGTTCAGGAGAAGCAGCCAGGCGAGGTAGCTCTGCACGAGCGTGAGGAGGATCTCCGATTCCTGGTGCGCGTCGAACACGATCGCCGACGGCGTTCCCCGCGAGATCGAGTAGATGACCGGCAGGAGCGCCGAGAGGATCGACCACTGATTGATCGTCGAGGACACGAGGTTCATGACGGCCATCGGCGCCTTGGAAACCTGCCGGGCCCAGTTGAACGCCGAGAGCTTCTCGGGAAACTCCGAGAGGAACGGCGCGACCCACTGCACGAAGACGAACGGCGCGATGCCCGCGGCGATGGCCACGGCCAGCATCGACTCGACGAAGGAGTGCGCCGACGCCATGAGGAGCCCGCCCCCCAGGAGGAACACCGCGGCCAGAGCGGCGCCCCGCTTGCCGGGCGTGAGCTTCAGGATCTTCTTCGAGACGACCGGGAGGTCTTCCTCCTCCTCGATGTCCCCCTCCCGGGGCGGGAGCCTCGAAAGCGCGAAGAGGTAGGCGAAGTAGCAGAACGAGAGGATCCCGGCGTCCCAGAGGCCCAGGCTCCCCTTCCACCAGATCGCCGTGAACCACAGGAGCGGCGGGAGCATGCCCATGACCTCGAGGGAGTGCTCGTCGTCGAAGTCGACCTTGTAGTCCTTCACGCCTTTGCGGCGGGCGAAGAACCACGCCGTGAAGAACACGAGAGGCCAGCCGAGGCCCACGAGGAGCCGGATGGAGCCGGTGAAGTTCGCGATCGCGTAGTGGAGCCTCGACGCGTCCTTGCCCGCCTCCCAGGCGATCACGGCCTCGACGGCGAACTCGGGGAGCGTCTGGAGCCAGGCGAGGAGCGCGAGCGCGAGGCCCTGCGAGAACAGAAACTGCGCCGCCTCGGCGCCCCACGCCACGAGGAACGCGGAGAAGAGGATCGAGGGAAACGTCCAGAGGGCAGCCCAGGGGGACACCTTGGCCGTCGCAGCCGCGGCCGCGGCGAGGGTCGCTTTCATTTCCAGCGGTTTAACAGCCGGCGCCTTCCCTCACAATGCAGAAGCTTTGATCGAATCCGTCACCTCGCTTTCGAACCCGCTGGTGAAGGAGAGCCTCGAGGCCCTCTCGGAGGGGACCCTCTTCGCGCTCGAGGGCACGCGGACCCTGCGGGACGCGCTCGACGCCGGGGTCGTGCCGGTGCGCGTCTTCTTCGAGACCGGCGGCCTCCCGCGGGATCTCTCGTCGGCGCTCTCGAAGGCGGGCACCGAGCTCGTGCCCTGTGGCGCGAGGGTCGTCGAGAAGCTCTCGGACCTGCGGTCCACGCGGGGCGCCGTCGCGCTCGCGGCCCCGTGGAGCGTCGCGCCTTCGGAGCTCGCGCTCCCGGCCGACGGGTTCGCGATCCTGCTCGACGGCATCCAGGATCCCGCCAACGTCGGCGCCATCCTCCGCTCGGCCGAAGCCTTCGGGGCGAAGGCCGCGCTCCTCACGAAGGGCTGCGCCTCACCGTTCGCGACGAAGGCGTTCCGGGCCTCCGCGGGCAGCGTGCTGCGCGTGCCTCTCGCGACGGGCCTCGCGCCCGCGGACGCGGTGGCCTGGGTGAGAAGCGTGAACGCCCGCCTCGTGGGTGCCGACGCTCACGATGGCAGCGAGCCGCCGCCCGCGGCGCTCGAACGGCCCTTCGTGCTGGCCGTCGGTTCCGAGGGCCACGGCTTCTCGCAGGACGTGCGCCTCGCCGTGGACCTCGCGGTGCGCGTGCCGCTCGAAGGCGGCGTGGAGTCTCTCAACGCGGCCGTGGCCGCGTCGGTTCTCCTCTTCGCGCTATCGAGACACGCGTAGGGTTCTCCGGCGGGGGGTCTGGGGGGATCGAGAAACCCCCAGGTTCAAAGTCAGAAATCCTCAGTGACGAAGCGGTAGAGGGCGATTCCGCCGGGTGCCTTGAAGGCGTCGCCGGGGAGTCCGGCCTTGAGGCACGTCTGCTCCCACAGCTCGGGCAGCGTCATGTCCCACTCCGTCGCGACCTTCGGCAGCATCAGGGCGCTGCGCCGGCCCTTCGAAACGAACGTGCCGTGAACCCCGAGAGTGAGGTCCTCCCAGGAAGAGATCCTCTCGAGCGGGCCGAGCACCGAGATGGCGAGCTCGAGCTCCGGAAGATCGCGGGCCGTGGCGGGAGGAAAGCGCGGGTCGGAGACGAGGGCGTCGGCCGCGTGCTCCTCGACGTCGAGCCACAGCGGACGGGTCGGCGTCACCGAGCCGATGCAGCCCCGCAGCCGTCCCGCCTTGCGCCACGTCACGAACGCGGCGCCGGGGGCGAGGAGCGCCTCGCTCGTGGGCTCGCCCCGGGGCGCGGCCGGACTTCCCTTGGCGCCCACGGCCTCCGCGGCCCTGCGGCGCGCCCGTTCGAGCAGCTCCCTCCGGTCGTTCTCGAGGAGCGCCGCCGTCATTCCAGCCGGTCCTCTTCGTCCTCTTCGTCGTCCTCTTGCTCGTGCCGGCCGGCGACCGCCGCGAGCACCACGAAGAGCGCGACCCACACGAGGTCCAGCGTGTCGAAGATTCCGGCGTCCCAGCGGGCGATGAGAAGCGTGGCGAGCGCGCCGACCGTCCAGGGCAGGATCCCCGTTCGAAAGCGCAGCAACCAGGCCGCGACCCCGAAGATCAGGAACACCGTGAGGGCGCTCCCCATGAGCAGCGTGCCGCGGAGCGTGCGTTCCCAGACGAGGGGCGACACGGACTGCCCGTCGCCGAAGAGGCCGGCCACGTAGAACGTGAAGATCACGCCGTAGCCCACGAAGCCGCTGGCGAGCGACACGGCACCGACGACACCGAAGTTGCCGAAGCGGCCGGGGATCTTCACGGCCCCTCGGGCAGGACCGTTCGGAGGAGAGCCACCGCGGCCTCCTCGTAGGCGTCGAGCCGTCCGCTGAAGAAGTGATCGCTGTGAGGCACGGTCGCGAGCCGGAAGCCCAGCGCTTCATTGCGGGCGCGCGCCTCGGCGCCGCTGCCGAACTGGTCGTCCTCGCCCTGGACCCAGAGCACGGGCAGGCCGGGCGGCAGGTCGGCCGCGCCCTCTCCGGTCCATCTCTCGAGCGGCACGCCGAGCAGGAGGAGCACCGCCGGACGAACCCTCTCCGCCGCCCTCAGGGCGCACAGGGAGCCGAAGCTGAACCCTGCGAGGACGAGCGGACCCTGGGGAGCCAGACCGCGGGCGTGCTGCACCGCGGCCACGAGGTCGTCCGTCTCGCCACGCCCATCGTCGTAGAAGCCCGCGGAGGCGCCCACGCCGCGAAAGTTGAACCGCACGGTGAGGAGGTGGAAACGATCCGCGAGAAAACGAGCGGTCCGGTGCACGACCTTCGTATGCATCGTGCCGCCGTGCTGTGGATGCGGGTGCGCGACGACCGCGGCCCCCACCGCCGGCTCGGGCACGCGGACGAGGCCCTCGAGCGGTCCCACGGGGCCGGCGATCTGTGCATGCAGGAGGCGCGAGGGCGCGACAACCCTCTCCATCGATTCGACGTTAGCACGCCCCGCCCTGCTAGCATTTCGAAGCGCTTTGACGGCTCCCTCAGTCCCCTCGCGACCCGGAGGATTCGAGCGCCTCGAGCCGCTCGTTTCAGCCGTGATCGCGCTGGTCGCGACGTTCCTCATCCTCTTTCGAATGGCCGGGGATTCGCCCGTCTCCGACGAGCCGGTGCACCTCGCGTCCGGCGTCGAGACGCTCGCGCGCGGCACGTGGACCTGGAACCCCGAGCATCCGCCGCTCGCGAAGGCCGGCGCGGCTCTGGGCCTTGCGGGCCTCGGCCTGCGCCCCCCCGAGGGCCCGTTCGACCCGGCGCGGAGGCGGGCCAACCTCCTCGCGTTTCTGAACGACAACACCGCTCCGCAGGAGGCGATCGTGTTCCGCGGCCGGCTCTTCTCCGTCGCGCTGTTCCTGCTGCTCCTCTGGGGCGTCCGCCGTGAGGCCCGCGCCCGCTTCGGCGTTCCGGCGGGCTGCGCGGCCCTCGCGCTCGCGGCCTTCGAGCCGACGCTCCAGGCGCACGCGGGCCTCGTCCACACCGATCTGGCCGTCGTCTGCTTTCTCGTCCTCAGCCTGGGTCCGCTCCGGTGCGTTCTCGAGGGAGACGCGGCGCCGCGTCAGGTGCTCGTCCTCGGCCTCGTCTGGGGTCTGATGTTCCTCTCGAAGTACAGCGCCCCCCTTCTCGCGTTCGCGTCCCTCGGGCTGATCCTCGCGACCGGTGCGAACCGGGCGCCCTTCCATCGCCTGGCCCCGCGGGTCCTCGCGGCCGCCGGCATCGCGCTCGCCGTCTCGCTTCTCGGCTTCTCTCTGGCGGGAAGGAACCAGAGCCGCGAGGACCGCGTGGCCCTGGCGCACGAGCTGTGCGCGGTGAAGGGGCGGAGCGAGGCCGCCGAGCGCCTCGTGCTGCGGGCGGGCTCCGTGCTGCCCGCCGCCGGGAATCTCCTGAACGGGGTCGCGAGCGTCGTGCTGCAGAACCGCGTCGGCGGGGCCGTGAACTTCCTGAGAGGGCAAGTATCCCGCGAGGGGTTTCCCGGCTACTTCCCGTTCGCCCTCGCCGTGAAGACGTCCCTGGGTCTCCTCCTCGCGCTCCTCGCGGGCGCGAGCGCGCCCGCGGGCCGCAGACCCGCGATCGCCGTCCTCTCGGGCCTCCTCGTCATCTTCGCGGCCTCCGCCAGCTCGAGCTACAACATCGGCGTCCGGCACGTGCTCTTCGCGCTTCCGCTCTTCGCCGTCGTCGCGGGCGCCGCGCTCGCGGCCGGCGGACCGCGGATCCACCGCTTCGCTCTCTCAGCCGGGCTCCTGATCCAGGCGGTCGAATGCGCCACCATCGCGCCGCACCCGCTCTCGTTCTTCAACGCCCTCGCGGGCGGACCCGCCGCGGGCCGCACGCTCCTCGTGGACAGCAACCTCGACTGGGGCCAGGACCTCGCGCGACTTGCCGCGCTC
>JAEUQS010000823.1 GCA_016789625.1 Acidobacteriota bacterium
AGAGCGCCGCCAGCGCGCCGGAAACCTCGGACGCCGTGGCGACGCCCACCTGGGCGCGCTCGCCCGTGTGGCGCCGGAGCGGGGTGGGAATGCGGATCTCGATGGGCATGGTCTTCTCCTTCGGTCGTTTGTGTTTTCAGACGAGGGCGTGGGGCGACAGACGCGTCACGGGCACGAGCGAGCCGGACTCGAGGATCCCGAGCGCCGTGAACGGCTCCTCCGCTCCGAGGATCTCGAACGCGCCGATCTCGGCGGACTCGCCGTTCCTCACGGAGACGATCACCGTGAGGAGGCCCTCCCAGGCATAGGCGCGGTCGGTGCCCGAGGGCAGCGCCGGGTGATCCGGGTGGCTGTGCCAGAAGCCGAGGAGCCGCGCGCCGAGGCGGTCGGCCTCGCGCTCGACGGCGAGGTAGTCGCGCGGGGCGACGGCGAAGCGCACGCGCGGCGTCCCGGCCTCGCTGTTGGGAATCGGCAGAGTGCGGGATACGTGCGCGCCACCAGCGACGAGCTCGCCGAGAAGGGCGCCGCACCCCTCGTTGGGGTAGGCCTCGTTCGCCGCGAGCGCGATGGCGGCGAGCACGGATGCATCGATCGTCACGGTTCGCGGCGTGGTCATCGCGCGCACTCCCCTTCTTTCGTCTCGAGCGCGAACGCTTCGCCCACGGGCTGGCCCAGATCGGTGAAGTCCTCGTCGCTGGCCTCCCCGGCCGAGAGCCGTTCGAGGTCCGCGAGGAGCGCCTTCTGCCGCGGCCCGCCGATGCGGCGGAAGAACGCGGGGGCGGTCTCGCCGGGCGCGCCCTCGTCGCGGTAGAGCCCGAGCAGGAGGTCCACGGCCGCGGGAATGCGGCGGGCCGGCACCTTCGCCACGATCTTCGCGAAGGAGGCTCCCTGCTCCGTGACCTCGCCGCCCGTCATCACGAAGTACTGCGGCAAGGCCTTGCCCGAGAGCTGCCGCGCGCTGCCCTGGAAGCCGATGCCGGCAATGTGGTGCTGGCCGCAGCCGTTGGGGCAGCCGCTGATCTTGAGCTTCAGCTCGGGCGCGAGCGCGGCGACCTCGGGGTGGTCCTGGAGGTGATCGGTGAGGAGCCGTCCGAGCCCGCGCGAGTGGGTGACCGCGAGCCGGCAGCTCTCGGCGCCCGGGCAGCTCGTCACGTCGGTCACGGTGCCGGCGCCCGGCGTTCCGAGACCCGCGGCCTCGAGGCGGTCGAAGAGCGCGGCGACCTCGTCCGTGCGCACCCACCGGAACAGGAGATCCTGCTCGGTCGTGAGCCGCACCGCGCCGTCGCCGTAGGCCCTCGAGAGCTCGGCAAGAAGGTCGAGCTGCGGCGCCGTGACGTCGCCGAGCACGAGCGTGACGGCGACGGTCGCGTAGCCCGCCTGCCGCTGTGCCTTCACGTTCGTCGCGAGAAACTTCTCGAAGGATGGCCGCGACCGGGGGAGCTGCGGCAGAAGCCCGGGACCGCGCAGCTCGGCGAGGGACGCGCGCGCCGCGGCGGCGAGACCCACGGACGGCCGCGGTCCGGAGGGCTCGGACTCCTCGGGCGGGTTGGCCTCGTCGAACGGCAGCGGGATCCGCCGCTTCGCGGTGAGCTCGGCGAGCGCGTCGACGACCTCGGTTCGAAAGGCCGCGAAGCCGATCGAGCGGATCAGGAACTTGATGCGGTTCTTCGCGCGGTTCTCGCGGTCGCCCAGGCGGTGGTACACGGAGAGCACGGCCTCGGCCGCTTCGAGGATCCCGCCCGCCGGCAGGAACTCGAAGAGTACCGGCCCCGAGACGGGCAGGATGCCGGTGCCTCCGCCCACCGTGACCCGAAACCCGCGCCGGCCGTCCTGCAGCACCGCGCGGAAGCCGAGGTCGTTGATCGCCGCGACGGCATGGTCCTCGGCGCAGCCCTCGAACGCGATCTTGAACTTGCGGGGCAGCGTGGAGCTGAGCGGGTGCCGCAGCAGGAACCGCGTGAGGGCGTCGGCATAGGGCGTCACGTCGAAGCGCTCGTCCGCGGCCACGCCCGCGTACGGGCAGCCCGTGATCGTCCGCACCGAGTTGCCGCAGGCCTCTTTCGACGTGATGCCCGCGTCGGCGAACGTGCGGAGGATGGTCTCCAGGTCCGCGAGCTGCAGGAAGTGGAACTGGAAGTTCTGCCGGGTCGTCACGTGCGCGAAGCCGCGGGCATACGTCCGCGCGACGTGGACCACCACCTCGAGCTGCGCTGCGGTGAGGATCCCCTGCGGGAGCTTCACGCGGAGCATCTGGAAGCCGTCCTGCCGCTGGCCGTACGTGCCGTTCAGGAGGCGGAAGGACTTCCAGGCCTCGGGGCTGATCTCGCCGCTCTCGAAGCGGGCGAGCGTCGTCACGAAGAGATCGACGTCCTTCGGATCGCTGAACCCCAGGTGCGCGCGACCGAGCGTCGATATGCTTTCAACGGCTGGCATGGAGCCTCTCCCTTTCCGGTTGTTCGTGGGCGCCCCCGAGCACGCCCGCAAGCGACACGACCTCGCCCACGACGATCGTTCCGGGCGCTTCGTGTTTCGGCACGGCGCCGAGATCCCCCAGGGTTCCCGTCCACGTGAAGGAGTCTTCCGTCGAGGCGGCGAAGCAGATGGCCGCGGGCGTGGTGCGCTTCCAGCCCTTCGAGACGAGGAGCGACGCGATTCCCGCGCTCCGGGAAAGCCCCATGAGCACGACGACCGTCGCGCTCCCCGGCGCGAGCGCCGAGAGCACCGGCGTGTAAGCCGCTTCCGCGTGACCCGACACGACGACGAAAGCCGACGCGAGGCCGCGATGCGTCACCGGGATTCCGGCGAGGGCCGGAGCCGAGAGGGCCGAGCTGAGGCCCGGCACGATCTCGAACGGAATGCCTGCGGCAGAGAGAGCGAGGGCCTCCTCGCCGCCCCGGCCGAACACGAACGGATCCCCGCCCTTCAGCCGCACGACGCGCTTTCCGCGCCGGGCCGCGCGGACGAGGAGGCGGTTGATCGACTCCTGCCGCGTCGACGGCCGGCCCGCGCGCTTCCCCACCGGCACGCGGAGCGCGTGGACGGCCAAGGCGACGACCTCGGGCGAGACGAGCGCGTCGTACAGCACGACGTCGGCCTCGGCGAGGCGAAGCGCCGCGCGCCGCGTGAGGAGCTCCGGGTCGCCGGGCCCCGCGCCGACGAGCGAGACCACGCCTGGGCTCACGCCTGGGCTCACGACGTCGTCTCCAGGCGGTAGAGCGCGTTCAGGGCCGCGAGGAGGCGCGGACGCCGCTCGGCGAGGGGAACGCCCGCCGCCTTCCAGCTGGGACGGGCTTCGCGCGCGGTCTCGATCCAGCGGTCGAGGTCGCGCGGGAGAAGCTCGTCGACGCCCTCCCGCAGGAGGCCCGCGACGGCCGGCGCCTCGCCGTCCGTCGAGAAGGCCACGGTCACGCCTCCCCGGCGGAGCACGCCTCCGGTGTAGGTGCTCGCCGCGGACGCGTCGTCCACGGCGTTCACGAAGATGCGGAGCTCCCGCGCGAGGCGCGCGACCTCGGCGTTCACCGCGGGCGTCGCGGCGGCCACGACGAGCCACACGCCGTCGAGATCCTGGGGCTCGAAAGCGCGGCCGTGAACCTGGACGCCGGGCCGGAGGATCCCCGGCCGCACCTCGGGCGCGACCACGGTGACCCGCGCGCCCGCATCGAGCAGAGCGCCGAGCTTTCCCTCGGCCACGGGCCCGCCCCCCACGAGGAGGACGCGGCGCCCCTCGAGCTTGAGGAAGAGCGGAAAGAGCGCGCTCACGCCGCCACCTCGGCGAGCGCTCGAACGGCGTCCGGCGCACGCGCGGGGAGGAGATCCGCTTCGCGCAGCGCGGCCACGATGCGGGCGACGGACGCCGCGGGAGTCTCGCGGCTGCTGTCGACGACGAGCTCGGGCGACTCGGGCACCTCGTAGGGGTCCGAGACTCCGGTGAACGACGCGATCTCCCCCGCGAGCGCCTTCCGGTAGAGGCCCTTCACATCCCTCTCGACGAGCGTCTCGAGCGGCGCGGTGACGTGGACCTCGAGGAAGCGGACGCCGTTCTCCTCGGCGAGGCGCCGGGCTGCGAGCCGGGCCTCGCGATACGGCGAGATCGCGGCCGTGACGACGCCGACGCCGTTCCGCGCGAGGACCCGCGCGACCCAGGCGATGCGCAGGACGTTCGTGTCGCGGTCCTCCTTCGAGAAGCCGAGCCCCTTCGAGAGGTTCGTGCGCACCTCGTCGCCGTCCAGGATCTCGAGCGCGCGCTCGGGGCCGATCGCCGCGCGGAGCGCCTCGGCGAGCGTGCTCTTGCCGGCGCCCGAAAGGCCCGTGAGCCAGAGGACGAAGCCCGGGCCGTCCCGTCGGACTGCCTGAGGCGATCCTTTCGGATCGCCCGGTTTCCCGGGCGCGGGAGCCTTCGTGGCCGCTGCCGAATAGCCGTAGCTCTCGCGCAGGATCTCGGCGGTCTCGGGCCGCGTGAACTCCACGGGGAGGGCCTCGCCCGCGCTCAGGATCTGCCTCACGCGCGTCCCCGAGAGCTCCAGTCGCGAGGCGGCCTCGTGCGGGCAGCTCCGCGAAGAGGCCAGCGTTGCGCAGCTCCGGCAATAGAACGTGGGATCCAGCCGCAGGGGCGCGACGCCGATCTCCTCCGGGCGGAAGCGGTCGAAGATCTCCTGGGCCGCCGTGGGAGCGTAGTAGCGGCCCACGCCCGCGTGATCGCGGCCCACGATGAGATGCGTGATGCCGTAGTTCTTCCGCACGAGCGCGTGGAACAGCGCCTCGCGCGGCCCCGCGTAGCGCATGGCCGCCGGAACCGCCGCGAGGAGAGTGCGCTCCTTCGGGTAGTAGCGCTCGAGCAACGTTTCGTAGATGCGGAAGCGCACGCCGGCCGGCACGTCGTCGCCCTTCGTCTCGCCCACGAGCGGGTGGAGCACGAGGCCGTCCGTCAGCTCGAGCGCGAGCTTGGTGAGGTGCTCGTGCGCGCGGTGGATGGGGTTCCGCGTCTGGAAGCCCGCGATGGTGCGCCAGCCCTTGGCGAAGATGCGCGCGCGAACCTCCCGCGGCGTGAGGCGGAAGCGCGCGAACGGGAGCTCGGGGAGCGGCAGCACGCGGACGGTCCCGCCCGCGAGCAACGTGGGCCGCGAAAGCAGGTAGGCGACGCCCGGATGCTCGGCGCTGTCGGTGCCGTACACGAAGCGCGCCTCGACGAGGGGATCGCGGCGGAAGAGCGCCGTCACCGCGAGGACGCCCCAGAGCCGGCCGTTGCCGTCCTCGAGCGCGATCTCTCCCGCGTCTTCCACAGTACCGCGCAGCTCTTCGGGCACCGCGAGCGTGACGGGGAGCGGCCACACGGTGCCGTCTGCGAGGCGAAGTCGCGAGACGACGCTCTCGTAGTCGGCCTCGCCGAGAAAGCCCGTGAGCGGGCTGAGCGCGCCCCCCGCGAGCAGCTCGAGATCGGCGATCTCGCGGGCATCGAGCGCGAGTCGCGGCAGCCGGCGCGCCTCGACGACGAGCGCCTCGGCGTCGCCGTCGGGCACGAGGCGGTCCACGAGGAATCCGCCGTGAGGCGGGACGAGGGTCGGGGCGACGGCTGTCGTCATGGAGCGTTCCTTTCGGTTTCCTGTTGATTGGCAATTCGTGTCGGAAGGTGCAGTCCGCATTCGGTCTTCGGGGCGCCGCGCCAGCGGCCGGCCCGTGGGTCTTCGCCGGGCAGCACCGGGGTCGTGCAGGGAAGGCAGCCGATGCTTTCGTAGCCGCGGTCGTGGAGCGGGTTCGTGGGCACACCGTGCCGGGTGACGTAGGACGCGACGTCCGCTGCCGTCCAGGCCGCGAGGGGGTTGACCTTCACGAGGCCGTGGCGCTCGTCGCGTTCCACCTGGGCCGCGTTCGCGCGCTCCCTCGTCTGCTCCCGCCTTATCGCCGTGACCCAGGCATCCAGACCCGCGAGCGCGCGGCCGAGAGGGACCAACTTGCGAAGCTCGCAGCACCGGTCCGGCTGCCGGGCCCAGAGCGATTCGCCTTCCGCTTCCGCCTGCTGTTCGATCGTCTGACCGGGACGCACGGCCTCGATCGGAATTCCCGTGCGTTCCTCCAGCCTTCGCCACAGTGCGTACGTCTCGGGAAGCAGGAGCCCCGTGTCGAGCGTGAAGACCCGGATGGGAAGGCTCGCCCGGGCGATCATGTCGAGGAGCACGCAACCCTCGCGGCCGAAGCCGAGAGCGAGCGCGATGCGCGGCGCGAAACGCCGGGCCGCCTCCTCGAGGACCTCGTCGGGCGATCTGTCGACAGACAAGACAATTCCCTTCTCCGCCGCCCTGAGGCTGCGGACGCGCGATACACAGTCACAGTCGGATCAC
>JAEUQS010000832.1 GCA_016789625.1 Acidobacteriota bacterium
TCGCGGAGCATCTCGGCGCGTCGCCGGCACAGATCGTGAGGACACGTCGGGTGCATTTCGCGCGGCGCCTGCTCGACGAGACGGCTCTGCCCGTGACGCGGATCGCGTTCGAGGCGGGGTTCGGAAGCCTCCGCGCGTTTCACACGGCGTACAAGGAATCGTTCGGCGAGCCGCCGAAGGCGTCCCGCGCGGCCGAGACGCCGAAGGAGGCCGGACGCCTGCTCACGCTGCGGCTTCCGTACCGGCCGCCGTTCGATTGGAACGCGATATTGGGTTTCCTGGCCGCGCGGGCGGTTCCCGGAATCGAAGAGGTCGTGGACGGCGCGTATCGCCGCACGTTCGCGGGCACGACGCTGTCGGTGCGGCCCGCGGCCAGCGGCTTCGCGTTGGCGCTCTCGCTGACGCCTCCGGGCGAGGGGCGCCTGCTCGGCATCGTGCGGACGGTCTCCCGCGTGTTCGATCTCGGAGCCGATCCCGAGACGCTCCGCAGGCATTTCGAATCCGATGCGGTCCTCGGTCCGCTCGTCGCGAAGCGCCCGGGGCTCAGGGTCCCGGGGGCGTTCTCGCGTTTCGAGCTGCTCGTGCGCGCGGTCCTCGGACAGCAGGTTTCCGTGGCGGCGGCACGGACGTTCGCGGGGCGGATCGTCGCGCGATGGGGAACGCCGCTCCCGGGGGCAGAGTCGGCGCTGACGCATGCGTTCCCGGAGGCGCCCGTGCTGGCGGCGCTGGCCCCGGCCGACCTCGCGTCGATCGGCCTCACGACGCGGCGGGCCGAAACGCTCCGGGCGGTCGCCAGGGCGTTCGCCGATGGCGCGCTGCCGGAGGAGAGCCCGGGGCTCGACGAGCTCGTCGAGCGGCTCACGGAGCTGCCCGGCATCGGACCGTGGACGGCGCAATACATGGCGCTCCGTGCCTGGAACGAGCCGGACGCGTTTCCCACGGGAGATCTCGGTTTGCTGGCGGCGCTCGCGAAGGACGGTGTGCGCCCCGGGGCAAAGGAGCTCGAGGCCCGGGCCGAGGCCTGGCGCCCGTTTCGCGCCTACGCGGCGCTGCACCTCTGGACGGAAGGAGCCCCGGAATGACGAAGACCCTGACCCACACGCTCGCCTCTCCCATCGGCCCGGTCACGCTCGTGGAGAAGGACGGCGCGCTCGTCGAGCTGCGCTTCGGCGCCACGCGGTCCGTCGACGGTCCGGGCCCCGAGACCGACGTCGTGCGCGCGTTCAACAGGTTCTCGGCGGGAGATCTCGGCGCGCTCGATGCGATTCCCGTCGCGCCCGAGGGAACGCCGTTCCAGAAGCGGGTCTGGGAGGAGCTTCGGCGCATTCCCCCCGGCACGACCATCTCGTACGCGGAGCTGGCCGCGCGCATCGGGCGCCCCACAGCGACCCGGGCCGTGGCCGCCGCGAACGGAGCGAACCCCGTCGCGATCGTCGTTCCGTGCCATCGGGTGATCGCGAAGGACGGCACGCTCCACGGCTACGGCGGAGGACTTCCCGCGAAGAAGAAGCTGCTGGAGCACGAGGGTCTCGAGGTGTCGGGCGACGTCGTGAGGACGATCCTGTTCAGCCCTCCGGGCCGGGAAACGCCTCCGGCGCGCTAAATTTCAACGCAGCCAGCGGCGGCTCTTCGCGTAGACGAGGATCCCCCCGCCGATGAGCAGCATCGTGCCGATCGCGATCGGATAGCCGGCCCGCCACTTGAGCTCGGGCATGTGCTCGAAGTTCATGCCGTAGATCCCGGCGACGAGCGTGAGCGGCAGGAAGAACACGGAGAACACGGTGAGGACCCGGAGCACCTCGTTCGTCTGCTGCGCCGAGACGCCGAGCTGTGTGTTCAGGAGCGTCGTCGCGTCGTCGGCCGTTTCGTCCGCCGCGAAGTAGAGCGCCTCGGCCTGCTCGCGCATGTCGGTGTAGAACGGCGCCTTCTCCGGCGACGGCGGGGGCGCCTTCTTCAGGATCTCGAGCGTGTGGCGCGCCATCCAGCGGATCACCGTGACCCGCCGCTTGAGCTTGTAGATGCGGCGCGTGAGCTCGACGTCGGCGCGCTCGTCGAAGATGAGCTCCTCGAAGCTCGAGATCGCGAGCTCGGCGGCCTCGAGCGGCCGCCAGTAGCCGTCGAGGACCGCCGCGAGGATCTCGAGCGCGACGGTCGAGAGCGGCGACGGCTCGTCTGCCAGGCTCGCCGCGAGCCGCGCCTTGAGCGGCTCGAGCCAGGGGAGCTGCACGCGATGGATCGTGACGAGCAGCCCGTCCTTCTGGAACAGCGCGATCTTGCGGGTCAGCGCCTGCGCGGTGTCGGCGCTCTCGGGGGCCGACTCGTCGAACGCGCGGAGGAGGACGAACGTCGTGCCCTCGATCTTCTCGAGCTTCGGAAGATGGCCGGGCTCGAGGCAGTCGGCCACGGAGAGCGGGTGGAAGCCGTGCTCCCGCGCGAGCCCCTCGAGCTCCCTGGGGTCCGGAGCGGTGACGTCGAGCCACCGGAACGGGGCGTCGCCGCCCCGTTCGAAAACGACCTCGATCACGAGCCCTCGGTCACGATCCCGCGCTGCGCCTCACGGGAAGCGTGAGGGACACGACGACTCCCGGGCCGTCCTCGCGGTTGGCGAGCGTGACGGACCCGCCCACCTCCCACGCGCGCGACGCGACGTGGAAGAGGCCGAGGCCCATGCCCGGAACCTGCCCCGAGAACAGCCGCTCGCCCTGGTAGAACGGGTTCAGCGCGCGGCGGAGCTGCTCGGGAGAGAGATGGGTGCCGTCGTCGGCGATGTCGATGCGCAGAGCGCCCGGCCCGCCGAGAGAGACGGTCACCGCGATGTGGGGTGTGTGCGCGGGGTGGAACTTCTTCGAGTTGCCGAACAGCTCGCGGAGCACGGCCTCGAGCCTGACGGCCGAAAGCGGGAGGTAGAACGAAGCGACTGGGGAGGGCAGCGGTCTCACGGAGACGTTCCGGAGCTCGAGCTCCGACGCGATTCCCGAAACCAGCCCTTCGAGGCCCGCGACGGGGAACGGATGCCCGCTCACGATCGCCGGGTCCACGCTCTCGAGGACCTTCTCGATGTCGCCGAACAGGCGGCGGGCGCTGCCGGCCGCGAGCGCGACGAGCTCCTGCGACGCGGCCGGCACCTCGGGGTCCTCGCCGAGCATCTCGAGGGAGCCGATGAGTCCGTTCAGCGGCGTGCGGAGCTTGTGCGACACGATGGCCTGGAACGTCCGCCGCTCCCGCTGCGCGGCGACCTCGTCGGTCACGTTACGGAGGCGCACGACGCTGACGGTTTCCGAGAGGGGGGCGCGGAACGTCTCGACCTCGAGCCAGAACGCGCGTGAGGCCGGGGTCTCGGCCCGCACGAGGTAGCGGTGCGCGCCGGCGGGTGCCGGGCCCGGCCACGTGCGCCAGGCCTCGCGCGGCTCGCGCAGATACGACTCGTCCACGGTGCTGAGGAACGGGCCGGCCGCGGGGCGCGTCTCGCGGCCCAGGTAGAGGCGGGCCGCCGGATTTGCCGACACGATGGAGCCCGTCTCGTCGATGAACACGTAGCCGTCCTCGCT
>JAEUQS010000876.1 GCA_016789625.1 Acidobacteriota bacterium
GTGATCCCCGAATTCTCCGCAGAGTTCTCGCCCATGCGGGTGATGCCGTTGTCCTGCGCGCCCGCGAAGACGACGTTCGGCCTCGCGGGATCGATGGCTATCCCGTAGTACTGACGGGTTCCCAGCCCCGTGTTCTTGTCCTGAAAGCTCGTACCTCCGTTGGTGGAAAGGTAGATGCCTCCGTCATTGGCGAACCAGAGGACCTTCTGGGAGCCGATCCTGCGAAAGACGAAATGGTGCTGGTCGACGTGAACGGTTGTGGCCGTCCTCGCGAACGACGCCCCCCCGTTCGTCGACCGATAGATTCCGACGCCGCCAGCGAACACGAGACTCGGGTTCTCGGGATCCACAGCGATCACATTGTCGTACCAGCCCTGGCCTCCGAGGATGTTAGGGCTGGCCGCGAAGCTTCGTGTGAACGTCTCTCCACCGTCACCCGATCGGTAGAATCCAACCTGCTCATAGCCTGCGGCGGCGAGACCCGAACAGAGAAGGAACACGTTCTGTCCATCGGCGGAGACCCCGACCGACGTCCTGCCGTACGTCCCCTGAGTCGCGAGCCCCGAGGATTTCTGAGTCCACGTCTGTCCGAAATCCGTGGATTTGGCATAGCGCCCGTTCGCGGTCTGGTTCGCAAACGTCGCGTGGAGAACATTGGGACTGTTCGGAACCTGGGCCACGTCCGTCGCGTCCGCCCACGTCGTGTCCGACGTGCGCGCCCAGGTGAGACCTCCGTCCGCCGACCGCTGGACACCGTCCCGGGTGAAGGCGAGGACCAGTTCAGGATTCGTGCGATCCACCAGCATGCGATACACGAGCTGCGAGAGAACGTTCGCAGGCACACGCCACGTCTCTCCGGCATCCGTCGACTTGAAGATCCCGATGCCCGGAATGAAGCCCGTCGCATACCCTCCCTCTCCCGTTCCGAAGTAGACGATGTTCGGATTCGAGGGGGCGATCGCGATACCACCCGTCGAGAGGTTTCCCAGGCCGTCGGTCAGCGGCCTCCAGTTCGCTCCCTGGTCCACGGTCTTCCAGACCCCGCCCCCGGCGGCACCCGCGTAGGCGACGTTCGGATCGGTAGGATGCGGCTCGATCGTGCTGGCGCGCCCAGCGGCGGTGAACGGCCCGATGAACCGGAACACGCCTGGCTGGACGGGCCCCTCCGGGGCGACCTCGACGATGCGGCCCGCGCGGAGGTCCCTCCTGTACTGTTCGTACTCCGCGCGCACCCGCGCCAGCTGCTTCTCGGGGTCGATCTTTCCGTTCTCTCCCCAGGTTTCGACATACCACTGATAGCGCGACTTGAAGTAATCGGGCGTTTCGCTGGGACGTCCCTGGCCCTCCTCGTCCGGCATTCCCCGCTCGGGCGGTCTGGCCTCAACGGTAAAAGACAACCCGAGCGCGAGAAGAACGGCGAACGCGGAAGACCTTCGGATCACTTGGACCTCACTTCGATCTCTCTTGGGCGTCCACGACGCCATATGCGGCCATGTTGACGATGTCCGTGACCTCCACGCCCCTCTGCAGCACGTGGACGGGCTTTGCGAGCCCCATGAGGATGGGTCCGATGGCCTCGGCCTTGGCGAGGCGCCACACGAGCTTGTAGGCGGCGTTCGCGCTCTGCAGCTCGGGGAAGACGAGCACGTTCGCGGGGCCCGAGAGCCCGGCCCAGGGATAGTTCTCCTCGAGATAGCCCGGCATGACGGCCGCATCGGCCTGCATCTCGCCGTCGCACTCGAGGTCGGGACGCCGCCCCTTCACGAGCCGCACGGCCTCGCGGACCTTGTCGGTCACGGGATGCCGCACGCTGCCGAAGTTCGAGAACGACACCATCGCGATGCGCGGCGTGATGTTGAAGTGCCGCGCCGCATCGGCCGAGAGCACCGCGATCTCGGCGAGATCCTCGGCCGTGGGGTCGATGTTCACGGTGGTATCGGCGAAGAAGAACGCGCGGTCCTGCAGGATGAGGACGTAGAGGCCCGAGACCTTCTTCACGCCCGGCGCGACGCCGATGGTCTGGAGCGCGGGCCGGATCGTTTCCGGGTAGTACGTCGTGAGCCCCGAGAGAGAGACGTCCGCGGCCCCCTGGTCCACCATCATCGCGGCGAAGTAATTGCGAATCCTCATGTAGGTGACGGCGTCCTCGCGCGTGACGCCGAGCCGTTTCCGTTTCTCGTGGAACGCGTCGGCGAACTCGTTGAAGCGCGGATGCGCCTCGGGATCGAGGACCGTGATGGGCACCTTGAGGTCCAGCGCGTCGAGGCCCTCGATGGCCTTGCCGCCCCGCGAAAGGAGGATCGGCGTCGCGATCCCTTCCTCCGCGAGGATCTTGGCGGCCCGCTGGATCTTGGGGTGATCGCCCTCGGCGAACACGACACGGAGCGGATTGCGGCGCGCCTTGGCATGGATGACGTGCATGAACGAGCGCGAGCGGGAAAGCATTCCCTCGAGCCGCTGGCTGTAGGCCTCCATGTCCTGGATCGGCTTCCTCGCGACGCCCGTGGCCGCGGCCGCCGCCGCGACGGCGGGCGGAATGCGCAGGAGCACGCGCCAGTCGAACGGCTTCGGGATGAGGTACTCACGCCCGAACGAGAAGTTCTCGACGCCGTACGCCCGGGCGACGCTGTCGGGCACGTCTTCCTTGGCGAGATCGGCGAGCGCCTTGGAGGCCGCGAGCTTCATGGCTTCGTTGATCTGCGTGGCGCCGCAGTCCAGCGCGCCGCGGAAGATGAACGGGAACCCCAGGACGTTGTTCACCTGGTTGGGGTAGTCCGAGCGGCCCGTGGCCATGAGGACGTCGGGGCGCGCCGCCTTGGCGGCCTCCGGCAGGATCTCGGGCACGGGGTTCGCCATCGCGAAGACGATGGGGTCTCGTGCCATGCGCTTGATCATGTCGCCCGTCACGAGCCCGGCGGAGGAGACGCCGATGAACGCGTCGGCCCCTTCCAGAGCCTGCTCGATCGTGCGCAGGTCCGTATCCCGCGCGAACCGCTGCTTGTACGGGTTCATGTTGTCGGTGCGGCCGTTCCAGATGACGCCCTTGCGGTCGACCATGAGGATGTTCTCGAGCCGCACGCCGTAGGTGAGGTAGAGGTTCGCGCAGGCGATGGCCGCGGCGCCGGCGCCCGCGAACACGACCTTCACCTCGTCGATCTTCTTGTCCACGATCTCGAGCGCGTTGAGGAACGCGGCCGCCGAGATGATCGCCGTGCCGTGCTGATCGTCGTGGAAGACCGGGATGCCCATGCGCTTCTTGAGGGCCTCCTCGATCGCGAAGCACTCGGGGGCCTTGATGTCCTCGAGGTTGATGCCCCCGAACGTGGGCTCGAGCCGCGCGACCGTCTCGACGAACTTGTCGACGTCTTTCTCGTCGACCTCGATGTCGAAGACGTCGATGTCGGCGAAGCGCTTGAAGAGGACGCCCTTCCCTTCCATGACCGGCTTTCCGGCCAGGGGGCCGATGTCGCCCAGACCGAGCACGGCCGTGCCGTTCGAGATGACGCCCACGAGGTTGCCCTTGGCGGTGTATTCGTAGACGAGCGCCGGGTCCCGCGCGATCTCCAGGCACGGCTCGGCAACGCCGGGCGAGTACGCCAGAGAGAGGTCCCGCGCGGTGGCGCAGGGTTTGGAGGGGATGACCTCGATCTTCCCCTTACGTCCCATGGAGTGAAAGTCGAGCGCGTCTTGTTTGGTGTAGCTCACATGTGGAGATTAGGCCTCCTGGGAGGGTCAGGGAAGACGTACCCGGAACACCTCGACGAAGGCGTTTCCGCCTGCCGATTCCCCGCGGGAGGCCAGCTCCCTGCGGAGCGCATTCGAGGCGGGCGAGCCGTGCGGCAGCACGAAGAGATGGGGCGGCGGGGCGGCCGCGACGAGGGCCGCGGCCTCCCGGCGCCTTCGCGAGGGCGGCACGAGCTCCTCGACGAACCAGCCCGGATGCCGGGCGACGTCCGAGGGGAACAGCGTGACGCGGCCCGGGTAGCCCTCCCGGGCCAGCCGATACGAGAGCTCGGGCCCCCAGAGACCCACCGCGAGGACGTGCGCGCCGCCGCGAACGTGCGGCAGGAGCACGCCGGCGAGATCCTGCGACGGGATGGGCCGCGTCGCCCGGAGCACGCTGCCCGGCAGGAACGCGAGCGATACCGCGAGGAGCGCGGCCCGCGCGGCCCCGGGCAGGGCGCCGGCGAGGAGCACCGCCTGCGGAAGAAGGAGCACGACGGCCCGTTCGGGGAGGAGAGGGACGGCCCCGGCGAGCCCGAGGCCGACGAGCGCGGTACCCGCGAGGAAGACTCCGGCCGCGAGGTCCCGCGCGCCGGATCGGAACGCCGAGACGAAGAGCGCGAGGAGGGCCACGACGCCGGCCCCCCAGAGCCACACGCCGGGGGTCTCGCTGCCCGAGTCGAGGAGGAGCCCGAGGTTCATGGCCAGCTCCTTCAGGGTCTCCGCGTGGGACGCGTGCGCCGACCAGGCCATGGACGCCCGCGGCTGGGCGAGAGCGGCGCCCAGCCAGGGCGCGACGGCGGCGGTCGCCACGAGCCCCGCGACGAGGAGCCGTTCCCGGGCCTTTCCCCGCGCCCTCGCGACGAGCACCGGCAGCACGAGGAGCGGGAAGAGGGCGAGATAGTGCGTGAGGAACGCGGCGCCGGCCGCGAGCCCGGTGAGCACGGCTTGCGGCAGGCCTGAACCCGCAAGGGTGGCCAGGGCCCTCTCGAGCGCGACCAGAGCGAAGAGCGAGGCCACGGCGTAGCCCCGCCCCTCGACGCCATAGAGCACGGCCAGCGGGGACGCGAGAAAGAGCAGCGCGGGCGTCGCCTCGGAGAGGCCGAGCCTCCGCGCGACGGCGAGGAGGAGCGGCACGTGGAGCAGGGCCGCGAAGACGGAGAGGAGCCTCACCAGAACGTCCCACGAACCGGGCGCCGGCCACGGCAGGAGAAGGAGCTTCGAAGCCAGGTAATGGAGCGGCGGGCCGGAATCGAGGCGCAAGGCCTCGAGAATGCCGGCGAAAGAGCGCCGCGCGAGGAGGAGCGTGAACGTCTCGTCGGCCCAGAGCGGCCTCTCGAACGCCAGGTACCCACGGACGGCGGCCCCTCCCAGAACGGCCACCGCCAGGCCGGCCCTCGCCCTCGTCGTCTTCAAGCCGCCCGATTCTCGCAGGCGAGGATTCTCACGGCGTTCCGGAGGTCGTCCCTACAATCCCCGCCGTGCCGAAGAGGTTCACCTGGATCCTCGAGCTCGCGTTCCTCGCGGGCCTTTCGGCTCTCACGCTGGCCTTCGTGTGGGGCCACCAGGCCGGGGACTCGCCCACCACCGACGAGACGTACCACCTCTTCGCCGGCAACGAATACGTGGCCGACGGCACCTACTGGCTGAACCCCGAGCATCCGCCGCTCCTCAAGCTGTTCGCCGGGTATGCCGTCTCGAAAGCCGGCAGCGTGCCGCCCTCTCTCGGCGGGGAGAACACGGTCTCGCCGCAGGGCCACTATCTGAGGTGGCTCTACGGGAACCGGCTCCCCGCCCACGAGCTGGTGGCCCTGGGCCGTACGCCGTTCCCGTGGCTCGCCGTGCTCCTCGTCGTCCTCGTGTACGGAGCCGCCCGCCGGCTCTTCGGGCTCGCCGCGGCGCCGCTCGCGGCCGTCCTCGTGGCGCTCGATCCCACGCTCGTGGCGCACGCCGCCTACATCCACACCGACGCGGGGGCCGCCCTCACCATGACGGCGACGGTCGTCGCCGGCCTCCTCGCGGCGCGGGCGAGGAAGCTCCTGCCCTGGCTGATCACGGGCGCCTGCCTCGGCCTCGCGCTGGCGACGAAGTTCACGGGCATCCTCCTCATCCCCGTGGTGCTCGGCTTCCCGTTCCTCGAGGCGCTCACGGCAACCGAGAAGCCCCCGCGCAAGGCCCTCTTCGAGAACGTCCTCTATGCCATCCTGGCCGTGACGGTCGGGGTCCTCCTCCTGGCGCTCACCTACACCGTCTGCCTGAGAGACATGCCCCGGGAACGCGCGGAGACCTCGATCCGGGAGTTCCTCGCCCGTCGCGGGGCGTCTCCGGAGCTTCTCGCGACGAGCGCCGCACTGTGCCGCTTCTCCCCGCCCCTCGGCCACTACGCCGGCGGGCTCCTCGGCGTCCAGCTGCTGTCGTCGAACGGGCGGGGCGCCGCCAACTATTTGCACGGGCGGGTCTCGGAACGCGGGTTCCCGCTGTACTTTCCCGTCGCGATCGCGGTGAAGTGGACCCCCGCGCTGCTCCTCTGTGTGGCGCTCGCGCTCCTCCTCTCGGGGCGGCGCCTCTTCTCCTACGAAACGCTCGCGCTCGCGCTGCCCGCTCTCCTCCACCTCGCCGTCGCGATCCCGTCGTCCTTCAACATCGGCGTGAGACACGTGCTCCCGATGGTTCCCCTCCTCGCGCTGGCCGCCGCGGGGCTCCTCGTGAAGCGGCTGCCGGCCCGACCGTTCCTGCTGCTGACGGCCTTTCTGTCCGTCTCCGCGGCGTTCTCTCTGTGGCGCGTCCACCCCTACGAGATCGCCTACTTCAACGTGCTCGCGGGAGGACGCGGGAACGGCGCGGCGTGGCTCTCGGACTCGAATCTCGACTGGGGACAGGACCTCGCCCGCCTCGATGCCTTTCTGAAGGCCCGAGGAATCGAGGAGCAGACGACCATCGTCACGTATTCGGGCCTCGCCTCCGACTATTACTCGCGCCGCGCCCGCGTGCTCGCCCCCGGGGCACCGATCCTGCCCGGGCTCTATGCCGTGTCGGCCTCCGTCGAGACGCTCGGCGTCCCGTTCGCCCGGATGATCGAAGGCGAGGAGGCGGCGCGCCAGACCGAGGAGCTGCTCCGCCGGATCCGTTCTGGCGGAAAGAAGCGGGCCGCGATCGGAGCTTCGTTCACGCTGTGGGAGCTGCCGTGACCCGACTGTATAGTCGCCCGGTGCTCCGGCGCGCGCTTCCCTCGGGCCTTCTCCACGTGGCGCTCGCGCTCCTGGCGCTCCTTGCTCTCCTCGCTCCGTCGCGTCTCGACGCGCTGGATCCGTCGCGCCCGGTGGCGAGCTTCGGACAGGACACCTGGCAGGCCGAGGACGGCCTTCCGCAGAACTCGGTGCTGGCGGTGGCGCAGACGCCCGACGGGTATCTCTGGCTGGGCACCAAGGCCGGTCTCGTGCGCTTCGACGGAATCCGGTTCAGGCTGTACACGAGCCGCAACACGCCGGGGCTGCCGTACGACTTCGTCTCGAGCCTGCTCGTCGCCCGCGACGGCACCCTGTGGATCGGCCTGAACGGCGGCGGCGTCGCGAGCCTGTCCCAGGGCCGCTTCAAGGGGATCACGATCCTGGAAGGGCTGCCGAGCAACAACGTGACGGCGCTCGCGGAGGACCTCGACGGATCGCTCTGGATCGCGACCGAGGGCGGCGGGCTCGTACGGCTGCTGGGGGACCAGAAGCGTGTCTATGGAATGGCCGAGGGCCTCCCGTCCGACCGCGTCCTCGCCGTGCTCACGACCGACGACGCCGTATACGCGGGTACGACGGCGGGACTCGCCGTGCTCCGCGGGGGCCACTTCCAGGTCGTCGGCCCCGCCGAGGGGCTCGCGAGCCCCACGGTGATCTCCCTCGCGCAGGGCCCGGCACGCAGCGTCTACGTGGGCACGCGCGACGGCGGCCTGGACCTCTTCGACGGAAAGCGGGCGACGCGCGTGGCCGGCCTGCCCTCGAGATTCAGCCCCCAGACGCTCCTCGTCGACAAGGCGGGCGCACTGTGGGCCGGCACCTGGGGGGACGGCCTCCTCCGCGTCCACGGAGACGAGACCTCGCGTTTCGATCACGCGGCCGGCCTCACCGACGACATCGTCACCGCGCTGTTCGAGGATCGCGAGGGATCTCTGTGGATCGGCACCGACAACGGCGGCCTCAACCGGCTGCGCGAATCCCGCTTCTCGAGCCTGTCGCGCCGCCTGGGGCTGCCGGTGGACGTGGTGAAGACCGTGTACGCGCGCTCGCGCCGGGACGCCTTCATCGGCACGTTCGGGGGCGGCCTCTTCCACTGGAACGGGCGCACCCTCACGAAGGAGACGGGGCTCTCGAGCGACTTCATCCGCGCGCTCCACGAGGATGCCGGGGGCCGCCTCTGGGTGGGCACCGGAGGAGGAGGAGGGCTCAACGTCCGCGCGGGGAGCGGACCGTTCCGTACGATTCCCGGCCTCTCGGACGAGATCGTCAACACGCTCGCGAGCACGCCCGACGGAACCCTCTGGGTGGGCACCGTCGGCGGCGGCCTCAACGCGGTGCGGGACGGGCGCGTCGTCGCCATCCTCCGGCAGAAGGAGGGTCTTCCCAACGACCGCATCGGACCCCTCGTCGACGACGGCGCGGGGGGACTGTGGGTCGGGACGCTCGGAGGCGGGCTGGCGCGACTGTCGAAGGACGGCAGCGTGCGCGGCGTTCCCGTGCCAGGGCTCGAATCGGCGACGATCCTCGCGATCCACCGCGACGGCGCCGGGGATCTGTGGATCGGCCTCGGCACCGGGGGCCTCGCGCGGCTGTCGGAAGGCCGTCTGACCTCCTTCTCGGCGCTCCCGGGCCTGCCGACGGTCGTCTGCCAGATCCTCGAGGACGACGCCGGCGCACTGTGGCTCTCGGCCAATCAGGGCGTCACGAGGGTCTTCCGGAGCGATCTCGTGGCCTTCGCAGAGGGGCGCTCCCAGATCGTGCGCGTTTCCACGTACGACACCGCCGACGGCCTTCCCAGCCGGCAGTGCTCCTGCGGCTCCCAGCCGGTCGCGCACCGTGCGCCGGACGATTCCCTGTGGTTCGCGACGGCCAAGGGCGCGGCCTCGTACGACCCTTCGCGCAGCCTCTCCGCGCTGGCTCCGCCCCCCGTGGCCCTCGAGGACGTCCTCGTGGACGGCGTCCCTCTCGAGCCCCTGAAAGATGCCGCGACGGGCGCGCGGCGGCTCGTCGTCCCCGAGGGCAGCCGGCGCTCCCTCGAGGTGCGCTACACGGCCCTCAGCTTCCTGTCGCCCAAACGCATCCGCTTTCGCTACCGCCTCGAAGGCTTCGATCCCGAGTGGGTCGACGCGGGCGCCCGCCGCGCGGCGTTCTACACGAACCTTCCGCCGCGCAGCTACGTGTTCCGCGTGGCGGCCGCCGACGGCGAGGGCGAGTTCTCGGCCACCGGCCCGGCACTCTCGGTGGAGGTTCCCGCGCGCTTTCACGAGACGCCGTGGGGCTGGCTCGTGGGCCTCTCGCTGGTCGTCGCGCTCGCCGTCTCGGCCTCGAGGCTCCGGACCCGCGGGCTCGCGAGACGGCGGGACGAGCTGGAGTCCGAGGTGGCTTCGCGCACCCGCGAGCTGCGCGAGGCCTACGAGACCGTCCGCCGTTCCGAGGAGGAGCTGCGCACGGCACAGGACCAGATCTCCCGCCTCACCGAGAGCGCGGGCGACCTTCTCGAACGGCCCGAGGCGTGGGCCGCCCGCATGTCCCGCGAGATCGCGGCCGCGCTCGGGCTCGCGCGCGTCGGGGTCTTTCGCGTGGAGGGGACGGTCCTCGTCCCTCTCGCGGCCGAGGGGATGAACGCCCCGTCCATCGACGCGGTGAGAGGGCAAGCCGGCCTGACCGAGAGCGGCGGGCGCGCGGTGCTCCCGGTCTTCGGCCTCACGGGCGAGGCGCGGGGCGCGCTCGTGGTGGAGATGCCCGGCATCTCGCTCGGCGAGCACGAGAAGCAGGTGCTCTCCGGTTTCGCGCGGCATCTCGGAACGGCGCTCGACCTCCGCGAGCTGAAGCGCCAGCTCATGGTGGCCGAGACGCGGCGCGGCCTCTCGCGCCAGGAGCTCCACGACCGCGGGATCGACACGATCGGCATCTGTCCGCGCTGCAGCGTCTGCTGGCCCTCGGCCGTGACCGTCTGCCCCGACGACGGCGGCCTGCCCGACGGCACGCGCGTCCTGCCGCACCTCGTCGCGGGGCGCTTCCGCCTCAAGCGCCTCCTCGGAGAGGGCGGCATGGGCTCCGTGCTCCGGGCCAGCGACGAGAAGCTCGGCCGCGAGGTCGCCATCAAGATCGTGCGCCCCGACGCGATGCGCAGCCCCGGCATGCGCGCGCGCTTCGAGCGGGAGGCTCAGATCGTCGCGCGCATGCGGCACCCCAACGTCGTCGAGCTCATCGACACGGGCGAGCTCGAGGACGGCGCGGCCTTCATCGTCATGGAGCTCCTCACGGGGAAGGACCTCGAGCACCTCCTCGCGGACGCGGGAACGGGCTCCCTCTCCGAGGTCGTCTCCCTCATCACGCAGGCGGGCGCCGCGCTCAACGCCGCTCACGAGAAGGGCGTCGTCCACCGCGACATCAAGCCCGCGAACCTCTCCCTCGCCCCGACGGACGGGGGCTTCCACCTCAAGCTCCTGGACTTCGGCCTCGCGCGACCCCTCTCGGGCCCATCGGAGGGCGTCACGCAAACGGGCGCCATCGT
>JAEUQS010000008.1 GCA_016789625.1 Acidobacteriota bacterium
GCACGGCGTCGGAAAAGCCGGCGCGCTGTTTGAGCCCCGCAGGGGCGAGTTCGCGCCGGCCCGACGTCGTGCGGCGCCGCCGACGCAAGCGGGTCGTCCGCGCGCAGCGGCGCTCCCGGGGCTTCCCGTCCCCGAGGGCTCCCTCCCCGGGTCCCGCGTCCCGGCGCTCCTTAGGCGGCTGATATCATCCCGCGGTCTCGCCCACCGAAGCGGAGGGCCCGTGTCTCAAAGAAAAAACAGCCCTTTCGGAGGACTCATGGCCCAGGTGTCTCCTGTGCACGTCGACCCCAAGAACGTTCTCGATTCGCTCTCCCGCCACATGCTGGTGGAC
The DNA here is from genome assembly GCA_016789625.1 of Acidobacteriota bacterium. Lineage (GTDB taxonomy): Bacteria > Acidobacteriota > Thermoanaerobaculia > UBA5066 > UBA5066 > JAEUQS01. The sequence continues at coordinate 332 of JAEUQS010000008.1, forward strand.
GGGTATCACGTCGTACAGGACCTGCGCCGCTCACGCGGCTGCTACATCTACGACTCGCTCCACGACTGCGAGATCCTGGACTTCTATTCACATTTCGCGACGGTGCCCGTGGGCTACGGGCACCCCAAGATGACCTCCCCCGAGTTCCTCGAGGAGCTCGCCTGGGCCGCGGTCACCAAGCCCGCCAACAGCGACATCTACACGCCCGAGATGGCCGGTTTCGTCGACGCGTTCACGCGGATCGCGATTCCGGAGAGCCACGGCAAGCACCTCTTCTTCGTCGAGGGCGGCGCGCTCGCCAACGAGAACATGATCAAGGCCGCTTTCGACTGGAAGGTGCGCCAGAACTTCCGCAAGGGCCACCGCTCCGAGGTGGGCACGAAGATCATCCACTTCGAGCAGGCGTTCCACGGCCGGAGCGGTTACACGCTCTCGATGACGAACACGTCGGACCCTCGGAAGACCATGTACTTCCCGAAGTTCCCGTGGCCGCGGATCGTGAGCCCGAAGCTCTCGTTCCCGCTCACGAAGGAGTCCCTCGAGGTCACGATGAAGCTCGAGGAGCTGGCCGTCGCCCAGATCCAGCAGGCGCTCGTCGACAGCCGGGACGACGTCGCCGCGCTCCTCATCGAGCCGATCCAGGGCGAAGGCGGAGACAACCATTTCCGCCCCGAGTTCCTCGCGAAGCTGCGCGCGCTCTGCGACGAGAACCACATGCTGTTCTGCGTGGACGAGGTCCAGACCGGCTTCGGCATGACGGGCACCTGGTGGGCCTTCCAGGGGCTCGGCTTCAACCCCGACATGTTTTCCTTCGGCAAGAAGACGCAGGTCTGCGGCTTCGCGTCGGACGACCGCATCATGGGTGAGCCCGACAACGTGTTCACGGTCTCCTCGCGCATCAACTCGACGTGGGGTGGCAACCTCCTCGACATGGTGCGCTGCCGCAAGTACCTCGAGATCTGCGAGGAGGAGAACCTGGTCGAGAACGCGCGCGTCGTGGGCGAGTTCCTGCTCGGAAAGCTCGCCGAGCTGGCCACGGAGTTCCCCGGCAGGATGACCAACATCCGCGGGCGCGGCCTCTTCATCGCGTTCGACCTCCCGAGCGGCGACGTGCGTGGCAAGGTGCTTTCCTGCTGGCTCCAGAAGCACAACGTCATGGGGCTGTCGTCTGGCGACCGGGCCATCCGGCTCCGCCCACCGCTGACGCTCACCAAGGAAGATGCGCTCGTGGGCGTCTCGCGCCTCCGCGCGGCGCTCACCGAGGTCATGGGCTGAATCTTGCTCAGCCCTCCGGGCCCGGGAACGCCTCGGAAATGGAAGCGCCTCTTCGGGGGCGCTTTTCTCTTGCTGGCCGTGTGGGGCGGCGTCTTCTTCGTTCCGCTCCCTTCGATCCTCCTTCTCAAGTTCCGCCCGCCCGCGTCCACCGCCTTCATCGAGGCCCGCAAGGCGCGGCTCGAGGCCGAAGGGAAACCGTCCTCCATCGACCGGCAGCCCGTTCCCCTCTCGCAGGTCTCCCCACATCTCGTCACGGCCGTCCTCGCGGCGGAGGACTCGGGCTTCTACCTCCACCGCGGCATCGACTGGGAAGCCGTGAAGAGGGCGCGGGCCTACAACGAGGCCCAGGCGAAGAAGGGCGGAAAGAAGCTCCGCGGCGCGTCCACCCTCACGCAGCAGCTCGCGAAGAACCTCTACCTCTCGGGCGAGCGGACGCTCTGGCGCAAGGTCAGGGAGGCCGCCATCGCGACGGTGCTCGAGGTCGTCCTCACGAAGCAGGAGATCCTCGCGCACTACCTCTCGGCCATCGAGTGGGGCGAGACGACGTACGGCTGCGAGGCCGCCTCGAGGCGATACTTCAAGTGTCCGGCGTCGAGGCTCTCGCGCGATCAGGCCGCGTGGCTCGCGGCCATGATTCCCTCGCCGCGCCTGTACCTCGCGAACCCCGGCCGCCACCAGCGGCGGGCCGCCCGGGTCGCCCGATTCGCCCGCGCCGGCGTGCCCGTTCCCGACGCCTCGCCGGAATCCGACTGACGGGCGTTCCTATCGGACGCCGGGCGGCCTGCTAATACAATCCCACCGACATGAACAGTCCAATGCTGCGTTGCTCCGTCACAGCCCTGTCCGCGCTCCTCCTCCTGGGGTGCGGGCAGAAGCCCACCGAAATCCGCCTCACTCCCACGAAGAACACGGTCTACGGCCTCGGGGAAAGGCTCCTGCTCGCGACCGAGATCCTCGACAAGAAGGGCCAGGCGGTTCCCGGCGTCGTCGTGGTGTACGAGTCGTCCAACCCCAAGGTCGCCTCGGTGGACGGTCAGGGAACGGTCAAGTCGATCGGCCCCGGCAAGACGATGATCACGGTGAAGGGCGGCGATCTCTCGGCGCAGGCCAACGTCGAGGTGGTCGACGTGAGAGACATCTCGCTGGATCCGCCGCGGCTCACGCTCGCCGGAGCCAAGGGCACGACGACCCAGCTCCGGTACGAGATCCACGATTCCAAAGACAAGGTCCTCGATCTCAAACCGAACTGGACGACCTCGGATCCGAACGTCGCGACCGTCGACGACAAGGGGCTCGTGTCCTCGGTGAACCCCGGGCGCGCGACGCTTTCGGCGACGCTCGGCAAGATCTCGGCCTCGTGCGACGTGAGCGTGGTGTTCCGCGAGATCGGCTCCCTCGACCTCATGCCCAAGACGGTCATCCTCAAGGTCGGCGAGCAGATGGCCCTGACGGCGCTCGTGAAGGACGCGAACGGCGGAGTCATCGAGAACGCGGCCGTCCTCTGGACCGTTTCCGATCCCCGCGTGGTGCGGAACCTGAACGGCATCCTCGTGGGGGCCTCACCGGGCGCCGCGACCGTGGGGGCCGAGGTCGGCACGTTCAAGTCCGAGGTCTCCATCCTCGTCAACTAGAATTCGTTCAGCCCTCCGGGCCGGGAAACGCCTCCGGCGCGCTGAATTTCTCCGGGAAACCCAGTCATGGGCTTCCCTCACGCTTCCGCTCCGCTCGCCTTCTCGAGGGGCCAGATCGTTGAACGACGTCAGGAACCCAGCCGTCGCCGGCCTGTTCTACGAGAACAGGCCTCAGGTTCTGCGTGAGGCGATCGAAGCCCTGCTGCTGGAGCGCGACGCCGAGGCACTTGCTCGTGCGGCTCCGGGCGTTCCGCCCTGCGCACCGGCGCCGGTTCCGGCCGAGAACGTCACCGCGCTCCTCCTGCCGCATGCCGGTCACATGTACTCGGGCCGGATCGCGGCGGCGGGCGTGGGCGCCGTGCTCTGGCCGCGCCGCGTCATCCTGCTCGGCCCCAACCACCGGGGTGCCGGCGCCCCGCTCGCGATCTCGCCGGCGAGCGCCTGGAGGACGCCCCTCGGGGATCTCCCCGTCTCTTCGCGGCTTTCTGCCGCGCTCCTGGCGGAGGGCCCGTTCGAGAAGGACGGCAAGGCCCACGCCCGCGAGCACGCGCTCGAGGTGATCGCTCCCTTCCTCCAGGTCGTACGTCCCGATGTCGAGGCCGCCTTCGTGAGCGTGGGAAGAGCCGACCTCGCGCTGTGCGAGGCGGCGGGGCGCGCCGTCGCCGAGGTCGTGAAGTCGTTCGCGCTCCATGGCGAGAAGATCGCGCTCGTCGTTTCGTCGGATCTGAACCACTACCTCGATCGGGCGGCGAATTGGCGGAAAGACCTTCGTGCGCTCGAGCTCCTCCTCGAAGGCGATCCGGAGGTGTTCTTCCGGGGCGTTCTCTACGAGGACGACATCTCGATGTGCGGCGTCCTCCCGGCCACCGTGCTGCTCTATGCACTTCGCTCGTTGCCCTCGGCCACGGGCCGTGTTCTCCTCCATGGCGACGCTTCCGCCACGAGCGGCGACGCGGAACGCGTCGTCGGGTACGCGGCCGTGCTCTGGGAATCCCGAAGGGAATCCTCAAGCGGTTCGCCGGACCGCCGGGAAGCCCTCCCCGGGTAGGATCTCGCCCCAAACCGTTTCTCGAACCGGCGGGGTGTCCCGCCTCGGAGGTGACCGCGTGCAGATCTCACACCTGTCGGCGGAATGTGTGCCGTTCGCCAAGACCGGCGGCCTCGGAGACGTCGTCGGAGCGCTGCCCAAGTTCCTCGCGGCGCGCGGGCACGACCTCTCGGTCTTCCTCCCCTTCCACCTCGAAGCGGCGAACTGGTTCCGCAAGAGAGACACCTGGCCGGAAACCGCGGTCGAGCCGTACGACGTGTGGGTGTACGGCCACAAGTACACCGTGGGTCTCCTCAAGTCCCTTCTCCCCGGATCGCTCGTTCCGACGTACTTCGTGGCGCAGGACGAGCTGTTCCACCGCGGCTCGATCTACGCGGGGAACGAGAACGGCGAGGACGACGGACTCTGGCGCTTCACGTTCTTCGTGCGGGCCGCCGTCGAGGGCATGAAGCGCCTCGGCATGCGCCCCGACGTGATCCACTCGCACGACTGGCATCCGGCGCTCGCGCCCATGCTCGGAGCCTGGCAGAGCTGGCGGGAACCCTGGTGGGACACCGTGGCCTCGGTTCTCACGGTCCACAACATCGCGTATCAGGGCGTGTACCCGCTCTCCGAGTTCCCCATCCTGGGCCTGCCCGACGGCGTCGCTCACGGCGGCAACGTGGAGTTCGGCGGGGCCCTCAATCTCCTGAAAGGCGCTCTCGTCGCGGCCGACATGATCAACGCCGTCTCGCCCACGTACGCGCGCGAGCTCATGACGAGAGACGGCGGCTTCGGCCTCGACGGCATCCTCCGCTCGCGGGGCGAGCGCGTCACCGGCATCCTGAACGGCATCGACACCGCGGTGTGGAACCCGTCCACCGATACCCTCATCGCGGCCAACTACGACGCCGCCGACCTCACGGGACGGGACGCGTGCCGCGCCGAGCTGTGCCGCGTGGCGGGGTTCGAGGCGGGCGATCCCGGCTTCATCCTGGGAGCCGTCGGGCGACTCACGTCCCAGAAGGGCTTCGACCTCCTCCTCTCGACGGTTCCCGAGCTCACGCGCCGCGGCATCCGCATCGTGATGCTGGGCTCGGGGGAGCCCGCGCTCGAGGAGTCGATGCGCCGCCTCGAGAGCCAGACCAAGGGGCGCTTCCGTGCGTTCGTGGGCTACGACGAATCGGGCGCGCACAAGATCGAGGCCGGCGTCGACGCGTTCGTCATGCCCTCGCGGTTCGAGCCCTGCGGTCTCTCGCAGATGTACTCCCTCGCGTACGGAACGCCGCCCATCGTGCGGCGCACCGGCGGTCTCGCCGACTCCGTGAACGGCTTCGACGGCGGCAACCTCGACACCGCGACGGGCTTCGTGTTCGAGGACGCATCGGCGCACGCGCTCGCGGCCTCGGTGCTCTTCGCGCAGCGGGTCTTCTTCCACAAGGAGCTCTGGGGCCGGATCGTGTCCAACGGCATGGCGCAGGATTTCTCCTGGAGCCGCAGCGCCGAGCGCTATGAAACGCTCTACCGGAAGGCTCGCGAGGTGCGCGGCCTTCCGTGGTGACCGAGAGAGAGCCCGAAGACGCGAGCTGGCTCACGCTCTTCGAGACGAGCGGCGGCCTCGATTCGCCCGGCTACGACGAAACCCTCGAGTACTTCGGCCGCCTCGCGACGGCGTCGTCCGAGGCGCGTCTCCTGCCCATCGGGAAGAGCCCCCAGGGCCGCCCGCTCTGTGTCTTCGTCGCGGCCCGGGACGGCGATTTCACGCCCCAGGCCGCGAGGGCCCATCGAAAGCTCGTGGTGCTCGTCTCGAACGGCATCCACGCGGGCGAGATCGAGGGGAAGGACGCCTCGATGCTGTTCCTGCGCGAGCTCCTCGTCTCGAAGCAGACGGACAAGGCTCACCTGCTCGACCGGCTCGTGCTCCTCGTCCTCCCCGTATTCAACGTCGACGGTCACGAGCTGAGGAGCCCGCACGGCCGCCCCAACCAGGACGGTCCGCGCCTCACGGGCTGGCGCACGAACGCCGCGAATCTCAACCTGAACCGCGACTACGCGAAGGCCGACGCGCCCGAGATGCGCGCCGTGCTCTCGCTCTTCGCCACGTGGCAGCCCGACTTCGTGATCGACAACCACGCGACGAACGGAGCCGACTACCGCTACCACGTCACGTACGACCTGGAAACCCAGCAGCAGTGCGACCCGGCGCTCGCGGCGCTCGCGAAGGAGCAGCTCCTGCCGTACGTGAAGGGGCAGGTCGAGGCCGAAGGCTTCCTCACCGCGCCGTACGTCCAGCTCCGCGGACCCAGCGTGGAAAGCGGTCTCGTCGACCATCCCGGCACGCCGCGCACGTCGACGGGCTACGGGGCCGCCCGCAACCGGCTCACGCTCCTCGTGGAAACCCATTCGCTGAAGCCCTTCGAGAATCGCGTGCGCTCGACGAAGGCCACGAACGAGGCCGTCTTCCGGTTCCTCCACGACCACCGCGACCTCGTCCTCGCCCGGAACCACGAGGCCGACGCCGCCACGATCTACCGGTATCTCCACGAGCAGGAGCCGTTCCCGCTCGTGCTCGAGAGCTCCGCCGAGTCGGAGCCGTTTCCGTTCAAGGCCTGGAAGACGCGCGTCGAGACGAGCGCGATCACCGGCGGTCCGGTGCTGCGATACGAGCGCGGAGAGCCCCACGACGTGGAGGTCCCGTTCTTCGGCAAGGCCGTCGTCAAGGAAAGCGTCGTGGTTCCCCTCGCCTATCTCGTCCCGCGAGAGCTGACGCAGGTGATCGAGGTGCTCACCGCGCACGGTATCGAGCACCACGCCGCGGAGGAGGCCGAGTGGCACGCGGAGCGGTACACCTTCGAGTCGCCCCGCTTCTCGGGCTTCCCGTACGAGGGAAGGCAGATGGTGGACACGCAGGTCTCGGTGCGCTCGGAACGTCTTCGGATCTCGCCCGACGATGTGTTCGTGCCCACGGGACAGCGGCTCCTCCGGCTCATCGTGCATCTCCTCGAGCCGCGGGGGCCGGACTCCTTCGTGAAGTGGGGCTTCTTCAACGCGTTCTTCGAGCGCAAGGAGTACGCCGAGACGTACGTGATGGAGCCCATCGCAGTACGCATGAAAGCCGAGGATCCTGCGCTGGCGAAGGAATTCGAGAAAGCCCTCGAGACCGACGAACGACTGCGCAGCGACCCGGGTCTCCGCCTGGATTTCTTCTACCGGCGCTCCCCGTATTTCGACCGGCACCAGAACCGCTATCCCGTCGTACGCCTCCTCTACCGGACGAGCTGAGAAGGAGCACCCGTGAACGAACGCCCGCTCTCCGTGCTGTGCCTCGCGAGCTATCACAAGGGCGAGGAGTTCCTCAGACAGCTCAAGAGGGAGGGCGCACGCGTCCTCCTCCTCACGTCGAAGAGCCTCGAGCACGAGCTCTGGCCGCGGGAGTCGATCGACGAGATCTACTTCATGCCCGACGTGAACAAGGAGTGGGTCACGGAGGACATGATCCAGGGCGTCTCCCACGTCGCGCGCACCGAGCGCTTCGACCGCATCGTGGCGCTCGACGACTTCGACGTCGAGAAGGCCGCCATGCTCCGCGAGCACCTCCGTGTGGGCGGCATGGGCGACACCACGGCCCGCTACTTTCGCGACAAGCTGGCGATGCGCACGCGTGCCGTGGAGGCGGGGCTCGCCGTTCCGCCCTTCGTCGCGCTCGTGCACGACGAGACGGTGAACGGCTACCTCGGGCGCGTGCCCGGCCCGTGGGTCGTCAAGCCGCGCTTCCAGGCGGGCGGCATCGGCATCAAGAAGGTGTCGACGCCGGCCGAGCTGTGGACGCTCTCCGATCTCCTCGCGGGCAAGCGTTCGTTCCACCTCGTGGAGAAGTTCGTCCCGGGCTCCGTGTACCACGTGGACTCGATCGTGGACGGCGGGGAGATCGTCTACTCGATCGCGAGCGCGTACGCGAAGCCGCCGATGGAGGTCGTGCACGAGGGGCGCGTCTTCTCCACGCGGACGCTGTCGCGCGACTCGGCGACGTCCAAGCGGCTCCTCGATCTGAACGGGAAGCTGCTCCGCTCGATGGGTCTCAGGCAGGGCGTCTCCCACAGCGAGTTCATCGAGAGCGACGCCTCGGGCGAGCTGCTTTTCCTCGAGACGTCCTCACGGGTCGGAGGGGCCCACATCGTGGAGCTCATCGAGGGCGCGACGGGCCTCAACCTCTGGGCCGAGTGGGCCCGCCTCGAGGTCTCGAGCGAGGAGAAGCCCTACGTGCTCCCGCCGCACCGCGACGACGCGGCGGGCCTCATCGTCTCCCTGGCGCGGCAGGAGAAGCCGGACATGTCGGTGTTCGACGCTCCGGAGGTCGTCTGGCGGCTCCACAAGAAGCACCACGTCGGGCTCGTCGTCGTTTCGCCGAGCGACGAGCGCATCACCGAGCTCCTCGAGACCTACACGAAGAGGGTCTACGACGACTTCTTCGCGTCGCAGCCCCTCCCCGATCGACCGACGTCGTAATTACCGGGAAACCCAGTTATGGGTTCCCGGCGCTATTCGATGACCGTCGAGACGACGCTGCCCCCGCCCGTGCCCGCGTAGAGCCGCGGCGGGGAGCTGCGGTCGATGGCGATCGCCCGCACGTCGGAGTTGACCATCTTGCCGCCGAACGGCGTGAACGTGGCGCCGCCGTCGGTCGAGCGGAAGACACCGTGGAACGTACCGGCGAAGAGCCCCTTGCCGTCGGGAGCGAGGACGAGGGCCTCGATCTCCTTCACGTCCTTCGCGACCGAAACGCTCTTCCACGTGGCGCCGGCGTCGTTCGTCACGAAGAGCCCGGTCTTGGCCGCGAGGTAGGCGGTCTGCGGGTTCGCGGGATCCACCACGAGGCGCCGAATGTCGCGGCTCTCCGGAAGGTCGCCCGCCGTTTTCGTCCACGTCGTCGCGCCGTCCGTCGAGCGGTAGATGCCCTTGCTGTCGTTGAGGAGCAGCCAGAGCGTCTTCGGGCCCGTGCACTCGAGCTGCTTCACGCTCGCCACGGGAACGCCCTTGCCCGCGACCTTCCACTTCACCCCGCCGTCGGTCGAGCGGAAGACCGTCTCGCCGTCGTCGTGCGAGCTGGTCCAGTTACCCGAGTACATCGTCTTGGGATCGGACGGCTCGAGCGCGAACGCGTTGAAGCCGGGACTCGGATCCTGCATCGGCTTCACGGGGCTGTCCCAGGAGATGCCGCCGTCGGTCGACTTGTAGAGCGATCCGCCGTTCGCGACCCAGACGATCTTGGGGTTCTTGGGATCTCCCACGATCTGGTCGGGCACGTCGTCGTCCTTCTTCGTGAAGGGCGAGGTCATGCGGTTCCAGGTGCCGTTCTCGAGGCGCGAGAAGCCCGTGAGGAGGGCTCCCCAGACGACTCCGGGGGTGGACGGGTGGGCCTGCAGCCACTTCACCTGGCTCGCGCCCATCCCTTCGGAGGACGGCGCCCAGGACTTACCGCCATCGGTCGACTTGAAGACTCCCCCGCCCGACGTGCCCGCCAGCACGAGCTCGGAGCTCGTGGGGTGTACGGCGAGAGCGCGCACGTACCAGAGGCCGATCTCGTCTCCGGCGCCCGACCAGCTGTCACCGCCGTTCGTGGACATCACGAAGCCCTTCCGCGTGCCGGCGAACAGCTTGCGCGGCGACGAGGGATCCAGCGCGAACGCGTCCACCTCGGCGTCGTTCTTCGCGCCCCCGATGGGGAGCTGCGTGAAGCTGGCCCCCGAGTCCGTCGAGCGGAACAGTCCCCGCGAGGCGACGACGTAGAGGACGCCCTTCGTCTTCGGATCGGGATGCACCTGCTTCGCGCGCCCCCCGGGCTGCAGGGTCTCGCCCGTGCGAGTCCAGGTTGCGCCCGCGTCGGTCGAGATCGCGAAGCCTTCCTTCACGTCGATTCCCGCGGCGTAGATGCGCTTGGGCTCGAAGGGATCCCACGCGAGCCAGGTGACGTCCATGTTCGGAATGCGCGTGTCCTTCCACGTGGCGCCCGCGTCCTCGCTGCGGTAGAGCACGTTCACGTTGGGAGCGAGGAACGTCTTGCTCGCGGGATTCAGCGGGAAGACGACGGGATGCCCGACGTTCGAGCCGTACCCGATCGATTTCGCCTTGAACGTCGCGCCGCCGTCGGTCGAACGCCAGAAGCCCTGGCTCGGCGATCCGGTCCACACGTTCTTCGGGTTCTTCGGCTCGACGCGCACCCAGGTGAGCTCGCGGCTCGTGAGCTCGGCATCCTGGAGAGCCCAGGAGTTGCCGCCGTCGTTGCTCACGTAGAGGCCGCCGCCGTTCGTCGTGGCGTAGACCTTCTGCGGGCCCGCCGGATCGAACGTGAGGCTGGTGACGTTGCCGGCCCAGGGCCCCTCCTGCTTCCAGCCGGCCGCGATCGACGGGAACGTCACGGACGAAACGAGGCAGGCGGTGAAAACGTGTACGGCAAGGCGCTTCATAGATCCTCCTCGGTCACCCCTTGGGTCTTCACGAGAGCGCGGAGCGCGGCGTGGGTCTTCTCTCCCGCCGCCAGAACGTTGCCGCGGTCGCGCCAGCGCGCGCCGCCGTCGAAGTCTGTCACGAGGCCGCCGGCCTCCGCCACGAGGACGGCCCCCGCGGCCGTGTCCCACGGCGAGAGCCCGAACTCGAAGAAGCCGTCGAAGACACCGCCCGCGACATACGCCAGATCGAGAGCCGCGCTGCCCGCCCGGCGAAGCGACTGGACCTCGAGGAACACCGCGCGGAAGAGCTTCAGATACGCGTCGATCTTCGCGGGATGGCGGAACGGGAAGCCGGTCGCCATGGCGGTTCCGGGCAGGCCGTCGCGCCGCGTCACGGCGAGCCGCGTGCCGTTGCGAAACGCGCCCGCGCCCTTCTCGGCGACGAAGAGGTCCTTCTTGAGCGGATCCCACACGACACCGTGGGTCAGCTCGCCGTCGAAGCCACCCGTCGTGCGGCCGATGGAGACGGCCCAGTGCGGAAAGCCGCGCACGAAGTTGGCGGTGCCGTCGAGCGGATCGACGATCCAGGCCGGCTTGGTGGTGCCGCGTTCGGAGGGGCCCGTCTCCTCACCCAGGAAGACGTCGCCGGGAAACGCGCCGAGCAGGATCTCGCGGCAGAGCGCCTCGCTCTCCTTGTCGGCCCGCGAGACGACGTCGTTCCGGCCCTTCTGCTCGACGTCTCCGGGATCGAGGCTGCCGTAATACGAGAGGAGAACCTCCCCCGCGCGACGAGCCGCCTCGATGGCGACGTCGAGCGGGGCGTTCGTCTTCACGGCCTTCCCGTCAGGCGGGGCGGAAGGGCTCGATCTTCTCGAGCACCGCGGCCTCTCCGAGAACGTCCACCTCTTCGCCCGTCAGCTTCCCGAGGAGAGCCTTGCCGAGGTCGGAGAGGTACGAGTAGATCCCCTCCTCGGGCTTGGAGTCCCACGGCCCGAGGAGCGTCAGGGTCCTGGTGCCGCCCGACTTCATGCTCAGGGTCAGCTTCGTGCCGGGACGCACCTCGGTGGTGTCGATCGTGGCGGGGTCGA
>JAEUQS010000015.1 GCA_016789625.1 Acidobacteriota bacterium
GGAGTCGCCGTCGTGCGCGCGGCTCTCCATCGCCTTCTTGGCGCTCTGATAGCGGTTCGCGTCCACGAGAGCCCAGGCCGAGGCGCCGCTCTCGATGCGGCCCATGTGCCGCGCGAGCCCGCGCGAATCACGGAAGGAAGCCTCGGAGCCACCCTGCCGGGCGAGCGCCTTGCCGACGGCCTCGGTGTTGCCGGCCACGACGAGCTGGCGGGAGACGAGCGCCACGGCGCCGTCGCTCTCCTTGCCGTCCTTGCCCTTGGGCAGGATCACGTAGTCGCCGGCGGGCGTCGTCACCTTGCGGCCGCCACGGGCCACGAGCGCGGCCTCGAGCTTCGCGGGATCGAAACGCCCCTCGAAGATCGCGAGCGCTTCGCCGTTCGAGCCGTTCGTGTTCGAGCGGAAGGCCACGGTGAGGACATCGACGTCCTCGGTGGGGCGGAGGCGCGTCTCCTCGAGGAAGCGCGCGGCATCGCCGTCCACGGTCACCTGGTCGGCTTCGCGGAAGAGGCGCGCGCCGAGCGGGTTGGACTTGAGGTCGGCGAAGCGCACCTGGCCCACGGTGGCCGCGTCGGCGGGCACGTAGGCGAAGGGATCGTTCGAGCCGCCCGCGGCCTGCACCGGCGGGGCCGTCGACACGAGGATGGCGAGAGACGTGAGCGAGGCAGCGAGGAAGGCGCGTCGTTTCATGTTCGGTTCCTTTCCGGGGAATGTGAGTCAGAAGTCCTTGCGCTGGAAGTGCCAGGACGCGAGTGCGAGACAGACGACGCCGAACGCGGCCGTCGTGAGGAAGGGCGAGAGCGTGAGAGCGCTGGCGAGACGGCCGGGAGCTTCCTCGCCGGCCACGAGTGCGAACACGGCCTTCCCCATCTCCTGCGTCTTGGGGAGGATCCAGTAGAGGCCGTGGAGGAGCCCCGCCGCCAGCTCACTGTCGAGCGCGGCCGCCATGCGGTCGTGCGCGGCCACGAAGAGCGAGAGGAAGAAGAGGGAGAACGTCGTCATGGTGGCGACGCCGGTCGAGCCCGTGAGCGTCCCCACGAGGAACGAGAAGCTCAGGAACGACGCGATCACGAGGAGGATCACGAGCGCCGCGAGGAAGAACTGCGGATGCACGACCTTCGTCTTCCACACGACGACGAGCCAGATCGAGCCCATGAGGTAGAAGAGGTTCGAGGCCGAGAGGAGGAGGCCGCCCAGGTAGCGCGAGAGGAGCAGCTGGACCCGGCCGACCGGACGCGAGAGGTAGAGGTCGATCGTGCCCTTCTCCTGCAGGCGCGGCACGAGGTGCGCCGTCGCGAAGAGCGCGAGGAACGTCCCCACGATGTAGAGGAACACGGAGAACCCGCTCTCGAAGCCGAGGACGAGCTGCTCGATGTCGATGCCGCCGTTGCGCAGATCCCGCGACTCCACGGCCTGGCCGAAGATCTTCGCGCCGGCGAGCGCGCCGTCCACGATGTCGAGGTTGATCGCGAACGAGAACACGAGGATGAAGATCGTGGAGATCGCGAAGTAGGCGACGAGCACCCAGCGGGCCGCGGCCTCGCGGAAGACCTCCTCGACGTTTGCGACGAGCGTTCTCACTTTCCACCTTCCATCGACGCGCCCGGAGCGTCCATCTTCACGAGGTCGACGAAGACGTCCTCGAGCGACGAGCGCATGGGCGACAGCTCCTGGAGCGCGGCGCCCTGAGCCCGCGCCCGGTCGACGAGCGTGTTGAGGTGCTCGAGATCGCGCGTCGCGAGCTGCAGGTGGCCGTTGACGCGCTCCACGAGCGCGCCCGTGTCGCGGAACGACGTGAGGAGCTCGTCGGAAACGGGGCTCACGATCATCTTGTAGTGCGTGAAGCCCGGGTTCTGCGAGGCCGTGAGGTCGGCGACGCGGCCCTCGGCGGCGACCTTGCCCTGGCGCAGCATGGCCACGCGGTCGCAGGTCAGCTCGATCTCCGAGAGGAGATGCGAGTTGAGGAGCACCGCGCGGCCCTTGTTCGCTTCTTCCCTGAGGAGGTCGCGGATCTCGCGCCGGCCCACGGGGTCGACGCCGTCGGTGGGCTCGTCGAGGAGCAGGACGTCGGGCTCGTGGACGAGGGCGGCGGCGAGGCCGAGGCGCTGCGTCATGCCCTTGGAGAACTTCTTCACCTTCACGTCGGCCCAGTTCGACAGCTTCACGCGCTCGAGGAGAGCGGGGATGCGCCGCGCGAGGTCGGCGCGGGAGACGCCCGACATCTGGCCGAACACCGAGAGCGTGGCGCGCGCGGTGAGATAGCCCGGGAAGCGGTGGCCCTCGGGCAGGTAGCCCACGCGGCGGCGGCTCTCGGGGTCGCCCACGGGCAGCCCGAAGATCCGCGCGCTGCCTTCGGTGGCATGTGTGAGGCCGAGGAGGATCTTCACCGTCGTCGTCTTGCCCGCGCCGTTCGGGCCCAGGAGGCCGAAGAGCTCGCCCGGCTGCACGGTGAAGTCGATTCCGGAAAGCGCGGTCACCGGACGGCCACGGAGGCCCGAGCGATAGACCTTGCGGAGTCCGCGGACTTCCAGAGCGGCAAGGGTGGCCGTCATCGCGTCCTCATCCCGGCTACTTTACAACGAAAAGTACTTTGCACGTCAAGACCGTCCCTGTCGACACCAGATACGAGAACGCCTCCCGGTAAGTTCCCATTCCGCCTTCGTCCCGCTCCCCTGGCGCTCGTCCCCCACAATCCCGCCGTGCCGAACGACTCCGCTCCTTCCGTTCCCCTCTCGACCCGCCTCACCGTCGAGGTTCCCTTCCGCGTGCTGGCTCTCCCGCCGAAGGCGCCTGTCTCAGGCCCTGCCCCGGTGCTCGTGGGCCTCCACGGCTACGCCCAGAACGCCGATCTCATGCTCAAGCTCCTCGTCCTGATGGCGCCGGACTCGTTCCTCCTCGTGGCCGTGGAGGGCCCTCACGGCACGCTCGCGCCCGGCAAGGAGATCGGCCCGAAGCCCAAGCGCGGCTATCACTGGGGCATCGCGCCCGATCCCAACGACACGCGCGCCGCGCACCGGACCTGCGTCGCCAATGCGATCGACTGGGCCGTCGGGCTCGGAGGCGATCCGGCGCGCATCTCGCTCGCGGGCTTCAGCCAGCCCTGCTCGTTGAACCTTCGGCTCGCGCTCGCGCCGCCGCACGGAAAGCCGTTCCGCTCGGTGCTCAGCTTCTGCGGCGGGCTGCCGGGCGAATGGACCGCCGACGAGCAGGGCGCGGCGACGGACGCTTCTCGAAAGACGGCGGTCTACTTCGTGTCGACGACGGCGGATCCGTTCTATTCCGTCGACCAGGTGAAGCCGTTCGGCGAGCGCCTCGCGAGCCGCTTCGGCCCCACGGTCCACGTCTTCCACGAGGGCGAGCACCGCATCCCGCTCCCCGCGTTCGACGAGGCGCGGGCATTCCTAGGCGCTCACGGATAGAATTTCCACATGCCGATGTTCGAGTACCGCTGTGACGGCTGCCAGACCCGCTCGGAGATCCTCATCCTCGCCGGCGACGTGGTCGCAAGCGACCTGAGCGGCGAGGGCTCGGGTCCCGTCTGCCCCAAATGCGGCAGCGAGAGCATGCAGCGCCTTCTCTCCACGTTCGCGGCCCGGTCCACGAGCGGCGGCGCCGCCGGCTTCGATCCGTCCACGGCCTGCGGCGGCGGGCCCTGCCGGACGCCCGACATGTGTGGCGGCGGCATGGGCGGCTTCGACAACTAGAGATGCCTCGCCGTCACGTCGAGGACCCGCCCCGCAGCTGGACGCGCTTCCTCATCCTCGTCCCGGCCTTCCTCGTGTTCCTCCTCGGCGCCGCCATCTACGGCGGAACGTCCGTCACCTGCACGCGCGCGAACGGACGAGCCGACTGCCGGATCGTGGAGTCTCGCGCCATGGGAACGTTCGGGCTCGCGGACTACACGCTCCAGGACGTGAAGGACGCAAAGGTGGACACGTACGACTACAAGTCCACCGAGAAGGTGAACGGGAGGACCCGGAACGTCACGCGAACGGGCTACCAGCTCGTCCTCGTGCTCGCCCAGCGGGAATCCAAGGCGTTCAGCTCGTCCGAGGGCCGCGTCTCGGAATCGGCCGAGGCGCTCCACGAGTTCCTCACGGGCTCCGAGCCGGGCCCGGTCACGGTGAAAGAAGGGAATCACTTCTCGTGGGCGGCCTTCGCCTTCGGCGGGCTCTGGCTCCTCATCGCGACGGCGATCCTCCGAAGCCAGCGCTGATCGATCCACTAGAATCGACGCGGAGGGTTTGCCATGCCGATGTTCGAGTACCGCTGTGACGGCTGCCGGACCCGATCGGAAATCCTCGTGCTCGCGGGCGACGTGGTCGCAGGTGACCTGAGCGGCGAAGGCTCGGGTCCCGGCGGCATGGGCGGCTTCGACAACTAGGATCGAACCATGAGCGAGTCCGAAAGCTCCGAGCAGATCGAAGTCCTTCGCGGGATCTGGCAGTCCATCAAGGACCTGGGCCAGAACCTGGGCGGCCGCATCGACCAGACCAACTCACGTCTGGATCAGGTCAACGCCCGCCTCGACCAGACGAACTCGCGGCTCGACGACGCTGTCGAGAGATTGGCTCGGCTCGAGGACCGTATGGAAACCGCGGAGGAGAGCGACAAGGGCCTTCGCTCCGACATCGTCAGCATGGATCTACGTCTGGGCACCGAGCTGATCACCGTTCACGGCGACCTCGTCGTCCTCATAGAGCACCTCAAGAGCCACCAAGCCGACGCCGCGCGGCTCAATCAGCACGAATCGAAGATCCGTGCGCTCGAGCAGCGAGTCTCGAGTCTGGAATCCTCCTCGTAGCCCGGGCTCGCACCCGCCCATCCACTAGAATCCGCCCGCGCGCGCCCAGGCGCTTTCAAGCTCGCGGAGGATGAATGGCGAACAGCTTCGGGACCCTCGACTCCCTGACCGTTTCCGGCAAGGCGTGGAAATTTCACAACCTGGCCAGGCTCGCCGCGCAGGATCCCCGCGCCGCCCGGCTCCCGTACTCGCTCAAGATCCTCCTCGAGAACCTCCTCCGCAAGGAAGACGGCCGCGTCGTCACGAAGGACGACATCGAGGCGTTCCTGGCTCATGACCCCAAGAGCGGCCACGAGCAGGAGATCGCGTTCTCCCCCGCCCGCGTCCTCATGCAGGACTTCACCGGCGTTCCCGCCGTGGTCGACCTCGCCGCGATGCGCGAGGCCGTCACGGCGCTCGGCGGCGACCCGGACAAGATCAACCCGCTCGCGCCCGCCGACCTCGTGATCGACCACTCCGTCATGGTCGACTCCTTCGGCAGCACCGCCGCCACGAAGTCGAACGCCGACCTCGAGTTCGAGAGGAACCAGGAGCGTTATGAGTTCCTGCGCTGGGGCCAGGGCGCCTTCCGCCGCTTCCGCGTGGTGCCGCCCGACACGGGCATCTGCCACCAGGTGAACCTCGAGTACCTCGCGAGCGTCGTCTTCGCGAACGACGAGACGGGCTTTGCCTACCCCGACTCCCTCGTGGGCACCGACAGCCACACAACCATGATCAACGGCCTCGGCGTGATGGGCTGGGGCGTGGGCGGCATCGAGGCCGAGGCCGCGCTCCTCGGCCAGCCGCAGTCGATGCTCATTCCCGACGTCGTGGGCTTCAAGCTCACGGGCAAGCTCCCCGCGGGCGCCACGGCGACCGATCTCGTCCTCACCGTGACGCAGATCCTCAGAAAGAAGGGCGTCGTCGGAAAGTTCGTGGAGTTCTACGGCGACGGGCTCGACTCCCTGGCCCTGCCCGATCGCGCCACCATCGCGAACATGGCGCCCGAGTACGGCGCGACCATGGGCTTCTTCCCCGTCGACGAGGAGACGCTCAACTACCTGCGCTTCACGAACCGCTCGCCCGAGACGATCGCGCTCGCCGAGGCGTACTGCAAGGCGCAGGGGCTCTTCCGCACGGCCGAGAGCGCCGACCCCGTCTACGCCGACACGCTGGAGCTGAGCCTCGCCTCGATCGTGCCGAGCCTCGCGGGCCCCCGCCGTCCGCAGGATCGCGTGGCCCTCACCGACATGAAGGCCAACTACGGCAAGGAGGTCCTCGGCTTCCTGGCCAAGGACCCGACGACCGTCACGGACGGGATGCTGGCGTCGACCGTGACGGTCAGCGGCAAGCGTGAGAGCTACGAGCTCGGCCACGGAGCCGTGGTGATCGCGGCCATCACGTCCTGCACGAACACCTCGAACCCCAGCGTCCTCATGGCCGCCGGACTCCTCGCGAAGAAGGCGGTCGAACGCGGACTGGTGACGCCGCCCTGGGTGAAGACGTCGCTCGCGCCCGGCTCGAAGGTCGTGACCGACTACCTGAGGGAGGCCGGCCTCCTTCCCTACCTCGAAGCGCTCGGCTTCCACGTGGTGGGCTACGGCTGCACCACCTGCATCGGCAACAGCGGCCCGCTACCCGACAGCGTCGCGGACGCCGTCACCAAGGGGAACCTCGCGGTCGCGGCCGTCATCTCGGGGAACCGCAACTTCGAAGGTCGCGTCCACCCGCAGGTGCGCATGAACTACCTGGCGTCACCGCCGCTCGTCGTGGCGTACGCGCTCGCCGGCGAGGTGAGCACCGATCTCGCCACCGAGCCCGTCGGCATGGACCGCTCGGGCGCGCCCGTGTACCTCAAGGAGATCTGGCCTTCAGCGGCCGAGGTCGCCGAGGCCGTGCGCACGGCACTGTCGCCCGCACAGTTCAAGAAGGCCTACGACGAGGCGTTCGACGGCGACGAGAACTGGCAGAAGATCCAGACCTCGACGGGCAAGACGTTCGAGTGGAACGAGGCGAGCACCTACGTGCGCCGTCCGCCGTTCTTCGACGGTCTCACGAAGGCGCCCGCGCCCGTGACCGACATCGTCGGCGCGCGCTGTCTCGCCGTGCTGGGCGACAGCATCACGACGGATCACATCTCCCCCGCGGGCAACATCGCCAAATCCTCGCCCGCCGCGAAGTACCTCACGGAGCACGGCGTCGACCCGAAGGACTTCAACAGCTACGGCGCCCGCCGCGGCAACCACGAGGTGATGATGCGCGGCACGTTCGCGAACATCCGCCTCAAGAACCTCCTCGTGCCCGGCAGCGAGGGCGGTGTGACCGTGCATTTCGGCTCGGGCGAGCAGCTCTCGATCTACGACGCGGCCATGCGCTACGTGGCCGAGAAGACCCCGCTCGTCGTCCTCGCGGGGGCCGAGTACGGCACCGGCTCGAGCCGCGACTGGGCCGCCAAGGGCACCATGCTCCTCGGAGTCCGCTGCGTGATCGCCAAGAGCTTCGAGCGCATCCACCGCTCGAACCTCGCGGGCATGGGCGTCCTCGCGCTGCAGTTCGAGGCGGGGCAGGACGCGCAGAGCCTCGGCCTCACGGGACAGGAGACGTTCGCGATCGGCGGCATCGCCGAAGGGCTCAGCCCGAAGAAGAAGCTCACTGTGACCGCGACCGCGCCCGACGGCAGCGTCAAGACGTTCACGGCGACGTGCCGCCTCGACACGCCCAACGAGGTCGACTACTACAACAACGGCGGCATCCTGCAGTTCGTCCTGAGGCAGCTCGCCGGGTAGAGACCGGAACACCAGCCTCAATGTAGAGAGAAGGGGAAGGCCATGGAGGACTCCGAGTGACTTCGGCTTCAAGCTCGGCATCGAGCCAACTCAACACCGACACGCCTCCCCAATTCGAGAATGAAGTAGTACGACTGGCGTTCCAGCGGTACAAGAAAGAGAGGGAGCGCGCCTTCTTCGTTCACCCAGCCGCAGCATTCCTCCTCGACAAACGCTCCCCTCAATGGACTGCCGACGTTCAAGCAAGAACCCTGAAGCCACGCAATGCACCCACCGTGCCGATTCCAAAGCCTGATTGGCACACCCGGCCGGCTCTACTCCTCCAACCAGAGGATCAGATCCTCTATGCCGCGCTCGTCATTGAGGCACTCCCAAAGATCTCGGATGCGCTTCGTTGGTCCATGGCAATGGGGATTCGGTTCTCAAACCATATTGCCGAAGCCGGACCTGATTGGTTCTCCAACGGGTTCCTCGGCTGGTCGAGGTACACAACCGATTCGCTCGCCCGCCTCAAGGCTCCGGTCACTCACGTGCTAACGACTGACATC
>JAEUQS010000030.1 GCA_016789625.1 Acidobacteriota bacterium
TCGGGCACTTCGCCCGGGGCCCCCGCCGCGAGCCCGACCCCCGCGCCCGGGAATCCGACGCCTGCGCCTCGCGGATCGGGGGACGCCGTCGCCACGCCGGTTCCCGAGGTCACGCCGGAGCCCGAGGAGCTGACGGTCACCGTGAGCGATCTGGCGACGCCCACCCCCGTCCTTCCGAAGCCCACCCGCACGCCTCTGCCGGAGTCCTCGTCTTCGGCCGGGGTCCGCCCGACGTCGACGGCGACGGAATCGCGCACCACGGAGAAGACGCCGGAGACGAAGAAGAAGCACGAGATCCTGCCGGGCGAGACCAAGAAGGTCGAGACGCGCATCTCGTTCTCTCCCGAGGAGAGGCTGCCCATCGGCATCGTCGTGGGCGACGTCCTCGTCGAGAGCGTCGAGGTGAAGGACCTGCCCGACGAAGGCGATCTCGAGAAAGCCGCGAAAGACGAGTCCCGCACGCACAAGGCCACGGCCGTCTTTCGCTACACGAACGACGACAAGGACCGCGACTACAAGTGCCGCTACGAGCTCGTGCTCCTCTCGGCCTCCGGCGAGGAGCTCATCAAGGGCGAGCGCACGGCCACGCAGAACTCGGGCGAGAAGAGCGACACGAACAAGGTCTCGATCGTGGGCCGCGCGCTCGACTACCAGAGGGTGAAGCGCGCGCTCGTGCGCCTCGAGATCAAGAAGGACTGAGTCCATGTCACTGTCACCCGCGCTGCGCCTCCTCCTCGTGAGCAACAGCACCGTGGCGGGCCGCGGGTACCTCGACCACGTGGCGGAGGCCGTGAAGGCCTTCCTTTCGGATCGTGTGAAGCGCGTTCTCTTCGTCCCCTACGCCCTCGCGGATCGGGGAGGCTACGCGGCCAAAGCCCGGCAGCGGTTCGAGGCGCTGGGCTACGGGCTGGACTCGATTCACGACGCCGCGGACCCGAAGGCCGCCGTGCTCGCCGCAGAGGCCGTGTTCGTGGGCGGCGGGAACACCTGGCGGCTGCTGAAAGCTCTGTACGACCACGACGTCCTCGACGCGCTGAAGAGCCGTGCCGAAGCGGGAATGCCGTACATCGGCTCCTCGGCGGGATCGGGCATCGCGGCGCCCACCATTCGCACCACGAACGACATGCCCATCTGTGAGCCGCCGACGTTCCGCGCGCTTTCCCTCGTGCCGTTCCAGCTCAACCTCCACTATCTGGACCCGCACCCCAAGAACGAGCACATGGGCGAGACGCGCGAGGAGCGGCTGCTCCAGTACCTCGAGGAGTGGCCCGAGCCCGTCGCGGGCCTGCGGGAGGGCTCCTGGCTCGACATCGCGAACGGGATCGTGACGCTCCGCGGCTTTCCCGGAGCGCGCGTCTTCCGGCGCGGCGGCGCGCCCGTCGAGGTCGAGCCGGACACCGAGCTGAACGACGTTCTCGGACTGTAGCCGGGCCGCTGGCACGCGGTTCGCTCCGCGGGGGCCAGGCTGCCAGAAGGACGCCGCTAGGAGGTTCCCCGATGAGGTCCGCGTGGACATCTTCGTCATTCGTGTTTTCGGCGCTGGTGCTCGGCGCTCTTTCGGTGCCTTCGGTCGCGAGTGCCGGAGACCTCGTGCGCGGCGTGAGGGGCAAGCTGTCGGCAGGGGATCTCGCGAGCGGTGAGGCCGCCGTGGAGCGCTATCGCGCGGAGACCGGCGTCGACAAGGAGTATCTCGAGGCCGTGGGCTGGCTCGCGCGGGGCGCCGAGATGCTCGGCAGGCGCGAGAAAGCCGCGGCGTGGGTCGCCGAGCTGAGGCGTGAGATTCCCGCCGAGAAGGACGACCTGACGATCGCGCTCGGCGCCGCGATCGAGGTGGAGGGCCGGCTCCGCGTGGCCAGCGAAGGCCGCGGCTCTGCCATCCGCTTTCTCGAGAAGGAGCTCGCGGCGGCGAAGGACCCGGCCTTCCGCTCGCGCATCTCGAAGAACCTCAACCTTCTGGGCCTCGAGGGGCAGAAGGCTCCCGAGATCGGCGCGCAGGAGACGCTCGGAAGGAAGACGCGACTGTCCGACCTCGCGGGCAAGCCGGTGCTGCTCTTCTTCTGGGCCAACTGGTGCGGCGACTGCAAGGCCGAGTCGCCCAAGCTCGCGCGCCTGAACGCCAGGTACGGTCCGAAGGGTCTCGCGATGCTGGCTCCCACGCGCTTCTACGGGGAGGTCGACGGCAAGGCTGTGGACGCGGCGACCGAGAAGGACGCCGTCGCGAAGGTCTGGGCGGAGACGTACCCCGGTCTCCCGGGCGTGCCCGTGCCGATCGACACGGAGACGATGGTGCGCTACGGCGCCTCGGCCACGCCCACGTACGCGCTCGTGGACCGCAAGGGAGTCGTGCGGCTCTACGCGCCCACGCGTCTCTCCGAGGCCGAGCTGTCGAGG
>JAEUQS010000046.1 GCA_016789625.1 Acidobacteriota bacterium
TCCGACGACGGTCTCCGGGAGGAGGGCCACGAGCACGATGAGCGCGAGGGCCGCGCCGGCCGCCCGGCCCGCGAGGCCCGATTCGCGCGCGGAGCGGTTCCCCTGCGACGTGAGATGGGCGGCCAGGATCGCGAACAGGGGCGATCGGGCGGACCGCTCGGCTAGAGCCACGAGAGCGAGCCCTCGGGACCGCTGCCGATGAGGGACAGGAAGAGCGCCTCGAGACCCCCGTCGCCGGGCGTGCCCCGCAGCTCCTCGAGCGTGCCGAAACCCTTCAGACGGCCCTCGTCGAGGATCGCGAGGAGGGAGCACGTGCTCTCGACGACCGGCAGGATGTGCGAGGTGAGAACGAGCGTGACGCCTTTGCGGCTGAGGCTCTGGAGAATCTCCTTGATCGTCCGGCTGGTCACGGGGTCGATGCCTTCGAAAGGCTCGTCCAGGAACACGAGCTCGGGGCCGTGGAGAAGGGCCGCTGAGAGGGACACCTTCTTCTTCATGCCGTAGCTGTAGTCACAGAGGAGCGCGCCCTTCTCGGGCCTGAGGTCCAGCTTCTCGAAGAGCTCGGCCTGTCGTCTCGCGATCTCGGCGTCCTCGAGACCGTGCATGCGGCCCACGAAACGCAGGTACTGAGGGCCGGTGAGACGGTCGAGGAGACCCATGTCCTCGGGCATCACGCCGATCCGTCGCTTCACCGCGAGAGCCTCGGATTCGATATCGAGGCCCAGCACCCGCACGGTTCCCGAGGTGGGGCGAAGGAGCCCGGTGACGAGCTTGAGCGTCGTGGACTTGCCTGCTCCGTTGCGGCCCAGGAGGCCGAGGAACGCGCCCCGCTCGAGCGTCAGCGACAGGTCGTCGACGGCGCGTTTGGCGCCGAAGACCTTCGAGACGTGGTCGAGGAAGAGCGCGGGCTCGCTCATGGGCAGCCGATGATACGGAGCGATCCCCGCCCCGGGATCACCGCCCGGCCGGCAGCAGGACGCGGCTGCCGGCGAGCAGCGTGAGCTCGAGCGGCGTCCGGCCGTCCTCGATCGACTCGTCGCTCACGTCCTTCCCCGAGCCGTAGTTGACCTGCATGCGGGGCTGCTTGGGAATGCTGAGCAAGACCACCACCCGGCTGCCTTTCGAGAGGAGCCGGCTCGTGAGCCGGCCTCCCCGGAGCGTGAGCTTCTGAGGCTTCCCGGGCGTCAGGAGCCGGCGTTTCGTGCGGTCGCTCGCATGGCTCGCGCGCGCGAGGACGTAGGTGAGAAACAGGTACTGGCCCTCGGACGTCTGCTCGTAGAGCTCGAGAGAGAGGTCCACGTCTTTCCGGTTCGTCACGAAGCGGAGATCGGCCGAGAGGAGCCCGCTGATCTCGAGCGGCTCCGTGAGAGGCTCCGTGCGGAAGGCGAAGCCGTTCGTGGGGTCGATCTCCTTCTCCACGAGCTGCATCGGCTGCGTGAACTTCAGGAGCTCCCGGTCGGCCAGATCGGCCTTCACGCCGAGAGCCATGCTCGCCGCCTGGGGCTCTTGCGACAGGACCTGACCGTCGGCTCCGAGGTACAGAGCGAGATCCCGGGATTTCATGGCCGCGAGCGAGGGCGCGTGCTTCCAGACATTCGCACCCATGACCTGATAGTTGATGCGGTCTTTCAGGATCCCGGGCCGCGGCGCCCCCTTCAGCACGTGGTTCAGCCACTCGTACCGGAGCGCCTCGATGTCGATGCGCGCGACGGGGTCGATCGTGTACCCCGAGAGCGTGTCCACCGAGCGCCGCTGCGCGCCGATGTGGTCCCAGGGCCCGATGAGGAGCGTGTGGTCGGCCTTCTTCGCACGCTTCACGTGCTCCTGGTAGTAATGGAGCGCGCTGATGTTGCAGCCGTCGAAGTAGCCCGTCGTGGTGAGGACCGGAAGGTCGATCTTCGCGAACTCCTCGCCGTGGGGAATCATCGCCTGCCAGTACGCGTCGTACGACGGGTGGCTCAGCCAGCGGTTCCAGAGCGCAATGGCCGCGGGCGCCGGCTTGGTGTCGAACGAGGGGAGCGAACGGTAGGGCTTTCCGCTGTTCCAGAGGGCCCAGTCCAGAGCGTTCCAGCGGCCGTCGGCGTAGTCGGCCTCGTCGAGGCCCTTGGTGTTCGTGACGTAGGGCAGCCAGCGGTAGAGGCCGCTCAGGAAGACGTTGCCTTCCATGGGAACGTCGATTCCGGGTGCGACAGGCACGGAAGGCATGATGGTCTTCAGGGCGGGATGCCTGTACTTGGCCGCGGCCCACTGTGCGAACCCCTCGTAGCTGCCGCCGAACATCCCCACCCGGCCGTCGCTCCAGGGCTGTTTGCTGATCCAGTCGATCACGTCCGTCGCGTCGGCGCCGTCGTGCTCGTAGGGAACCGGATCGTTCGGGCTGCGGCCCTTGCCGCGGGTGTTGGCGCAGACGCCCGCGTAGCCGTTCGCGGCCGAGCGCTTGGCCTCGACGAGGTTGTTGTCTCTGGCGTAGATGGTGAAGTTGAACGCCGCCGGCAGACGGCCCGCAGCGCCGCGGGGGCGCACCACGAGCGCGGCGACCTGGGCCCCGTCGCGCGTCTTCAGCAGGAGGTCCTTCTCGATCACGAAGCGGCGCGCGTCGTCTTCCGCTACCGCGGGGCCCGCGAGCGGCTGAAGCTTCGTGGCGATCTCGAGCCGCTGGGTGGCCCGGAGGAGCGGCAGGACCTGAGCCACGCTCAGAACCTGCGTCTCGGGCAGCGCCTTGCGCGCGCGCTCGAGGTCCTGCCTCGCGGCGTCGAGATCGAACGTCAGGGCGCGCGCCGCGACCTCGACCGCCGTGCGGTCGTCGAGCCGCGCGATTGCTTCGCGGAGACCCTTCGACAGGTCGCCCGCTGCGGCGCCCTGCCCTGCCCCGGCGCAAACCTCCTCGGCGAAGTACGCCGCGCCCACGACACCGGGGTTCGTGTCCTTCCTCTGACCCCGGACCGCCCGCAGCTCCCGGATCGCAGAGACGGCGAGGGCGTCGTCGCCTGCGGCCAGCCTCAGCCGGATCACGGTGTCGAGGTAGCGCTCCCGGTCCGGCTCCGCGTAGCCCTCGAGCGCCTCGCGGGCGAACGCCGGGAGGGCGCTCGCGAGCTGCGCGGAGTCGACGGCGATGGTCCGGGGGAGCCCGGCGGCGGAGGCGTCCCGGGCGAGGACGAAGAGGGCGGCAAGAGCGAGAAGGCGCTTCACCTTCGGAATGTAGCAGGTGCCTCTCCCCCGTTCGGGGGAGGTTTCCGGGCCTCCGGCGGGGCATGTTGTCGCGACAAAACGGAGGTAACTCATGTCGCGAAGTTCCCATGTCTCCCTGACGGCTGCCGCTCTTCTGGGGCTCGCCGTTCTCGCCCCACCGCTCGAGGCCCGGAGCCGCCCGCTCACCGTGCCGGAGATGTCCCGCGAGGGCGAGCGCATCGTGGCGGGCCAGGTGGTGTCCAAAGCCTCCCGCTGGGGTGAGGGCCGCAAGATGATCTGGACGGACTACACCGTTCGCGTCGAGGAGACGTGGAAGGGCGCGCCCTCCGGAACGCTCGTGGTGAGCCTCGCGGGCGGCACCGTCGACGGGCGATCGATCCAGGTGAGCCATGTGCCCCACCTCGCCGTGGGCGGTACGTACGTCCTCGTGCTGTACGGCAACGAGCACCTCTACGGGTCGCCCATCGTGGGCTCCGAGCAGGGGCTGTTCCGCGAGGTCACCCTCGAAGGGACCTCCGGCTCCGGCGAGGCGATCCTCGTGAGCGAGAGCGACACGATGCTGTCCCTCGGCGCGGGCGGACGCCTCGTGCCCGGTGAACGGCTCGCCGAGGGCTCGAGCGCCCGCCACGCGCGGCGGGCCGAAGCCGCGCGGCCGGCCGGGGACTCCACCTGGCGGGGAATGGCCGCGCCGGTGTTTCGCGACGGCAGCGGAACCGTCGTCAGCCCGAAGCCCGTGCGCCGGTTGCGCGGGATCGATGGTGGCAGCCCCACACCGCTCACCCGCCAGGCCCTCCGCACGGCGGTGAAGGCCGCGCTCGAATCCACGCCCGAGGTGACGAAATGAACCGCCTCGGATTCCTGCTGGCGACCGTCGCGCTCGCCCTCCCGCTCGACGCCCTCGCCCAGGCCAGCGGCAACGCGGGCCACCCGGGCCAGGAAGGCTGCTGGTGCGGCTACCAGACGAACATCGTGAGGCCCTACACCGTGAAGGGCTCGGGCACCCCCGCGGACAAACAGGCCGCGGCCGACATGCTCACCGAGTGGAACCGCTTCGTGAACCTCTTCGACGTGCGGATCGACGGCGGCTCGGCGCTCGGCCAGGCCGGCAACGGACAGAACGAGCTGAACGTCTTCATCACCTCCGCGCAGGCCGAGTCGGCCTACGGGTTCGACATGGAGCCCGGACTGTTCGGCCGCGCCGTGAACCTGCCCGATGCCGCGTTCGGCGAGTTCAACCAGTGCAAGTCGTTCGACCCCTCGGGCTGCGGTCCGTTCAACGAGACAGACGTCGTCATCAATGCCGGATTCGGCTCCGGCTGGACGAACGACTGGAACCAGAAGGGCACCGACCAGCGGGGCGGCGCCGCGCTCATCCAGACGACCGTGCTCCACGAGGTGGGCCACACGCTGGGCCTCCATCACGTGTTCGACATCGGCGTCCAGGGCAACAGCTTCTCCACAATGAACTACATGAACGACGACACGGGCCGTTACGTGACGCGCATGGACTCGGCCACGATCCGCACGCAGTATCCCGGCGCCGCGCGCAGCTTCGCCGACGTCGCGATCTTCCCGTTCGTCTACGGGAACGATCAGTACGCCGCCGAGTACACGGCTCCCTCCACCACGTCGGTTCAGGCCGGGCAGGCGTTCACGCTGGACCAGATCACCGTGCAGAACGTGGGCAGCCAGCCGCTCTCGAACATCGTCGTCACGTTCTACGTGTTTCCCCGGGGCAATCGACAGTATC
>JAEUQS010000049.1 GCA_016789625.1 Acidobacteriota bacterium
GCTCGACACGTTCTTCCCCGCGAAGGACCGCCAGGAGCTCGTCCTCGTGCTGAACAACCTCCTGGCCTCGCCGTCGACTGCCGCGTTTCGCGCCGGCGAGCCCATCGACATCGACGCGTGGCTGGGCGGGCCCGCCTCCGCGCCGAAGCTCTCGATCCTCGCGCTCGCGCACCTCGGCGACGCCGAGCGTATCTTCGTGCTGGCGACGGTGCTCTCGCGGGTCAAGGCCTGGATGCGCTCGCAGCCCGGCTCGGGAACGCTCCGCGCCGTGATCTACATCGACGAGATCTGGGGTTTCTTCCCGCCGTCGGCCGAGCCGCCCACGAAGAAGCCGCTCCTCACGCTGCTCAAGCAGGCGCGCGCGTTCGGCATCGGCGTCGTGCTCGCGACGCAGAACCCCGTGGACCTCGACTACAAGGGCCTCGCGAACTGCGGCATCTGGTGCGTGGGCACGCTCCAGACGGAACGCGACCGCCAGCGCCTCACCGAGGGGCTCCGCGCCGCGAGCGGGTCGGACGCCGCCGAGGCGCTCCTCTCGCAGACGAAAAAGCGCGTGTTCCTGCTGCACGACGTCCACCGCAAGGCCCCGTGCCTCCTCGAGACCCGGTGGGCCATGAGCTATCTCAAAGGTCCGATGACCAAGGACGAGCTCGCCCGGTTTGCGCCGCAGGCGGCGGGACCCCAGGCGGCGGCGCCCCAGGCGGCCGCGTCCCAGGCCGCGGCCCCGCCTCCGCTGCGGGGGGAGCCCGCTGAAGCCGGCGGAAGCCCGCCGCCGCTGTCCGTGACCTGGCCGGTGAAGTTCGTCGCGGGGCGCGGGGCCCAGGTCGCCAAGCCGCATCTCTACGTGCGCTACGCCGTCGCGTACCGGAGCGGCAAGGCGCGCTCGCCCGAGTCCTCGGGCGTGAAGCTCTTTCCGCTGGACGTCGGGAATCCCTTCGAGGTGCTCGAGGGGGACGCTCTCGACATCGCGCCCGAGGCGCTCCTCGACGACGCTCCCCGCGCGTCCCGCTACGGAGAGGTGCCTTCCTGGCTTTCCGCGCAGGGCGGCAAGAGCGCGGAGAAGGCCGTGAAGGAGCGGCTTTCCGAGAAGCTCGCGGCGCAGCTCCTGCGCGACCCCATTTCCGGGGAGCTGTCGGCGCGCGGGGAGTCGCCGGAGGAGTTCGCGGCCCGGGTCGCGCCGCTCGTGAAGCCGCCGCTCGCTCTGCAACAGAGGGTCGCCCGCAAGGCTCAGGAACTGGCGACGGCCGAGGCCGACGCGAAGCAGCGCTCGATGGAGACCTGGACCTCGATGGCGGGCGCCGCGGTGGACGTGCTCGGCGGGCTCTTCGGCGGAAAGAAGAAATCGATCCGGGTGGGCAAGGTGGGCTCCACGCTCTCGAAGAAGCGGCAGGAGGAGAACGCCGACGCGAAGGTCGAGCGGCTCCGTCAGGAGCTGGCCGACCTCGAAGGGCAGCTGGCCCCGCCCTCGGCCGAGCGCTTCGAGACGGTGGAGATCGTGCCGGCGAAGACGCACGTGGACGTCCTCGGCATCGGCCTCGCCTGGGTGCGGTAGAGACGACTTGGGGGCACCGGCCCTGGTGCCCCCAGGTCACTTCAGTGGGACTGGCCTTCGTCCTTCTTGGTCCCCAGGATCACGAGCACCACGAGCAGGAGCAGCACGATCAGGCCGATGACGATCGTCGTCGTGCGGTGGGTCGTGGGGGCCTCCGTGGTGGAGTGCTCGGCAGGGCCCTTGGTGGCCGCGGCGTGCTCGGCCGGTTGCTCGCCGTGCGGCGCCGTGGTCGCGTGAGCGGCGGGCTCCGTGGCCGGTTCCGTGGCGGGGGCCGTGGACGGCGTCGCGGCCTCGGTGGACGGAGCCGTCGCGGGCGCGGCCGGGGTCGTGGTTGCCGGCGCGGCGGCGGCATCCTGGGGTGCCGCGTGCGAGACCATCGGCTGAAGGAGCGCGAGGGCGAGAGCCAAGGCGGCGGCGAATGCGGACGTGCGTCGGGTCATGCGGGTGCCTCGTTATTCGAACGTTTCGAGCCTCGACGGTAAGCGAGCGCGCGGGAGAGCGTCAAGGGAAGGGGCTGCGTTCCTCGGCGTCGCGGAGAGAGTCCGCGAGGTCGGCGTCCGTGATCTGGAGCTCCGAGAGGACCTCCCGGAGGTTCCGGTCGCGCCCTCCGGGCCCGCCCGTCTCGAAGTCCTTCCGAAAGCGCGGGCCCGTGCGCAGAAACCTGGCCGCGAGGTCGAGGGCGGTCGGCAGACCGAGGCGCACGAGGTCGCGGCGCGCCCAGTCTTCGTCGTGGAGCCGGGTCGTGAGGCGATCGAAGCGGAACGGCGCGTCGCTTCCCACGAGCGTGCCGTCGACGAGCAGGCTGTGGCGGAACGACCTCGTGAAGGCCGCGATGAGACCGTTCATCGCCGGCTCGGCGAGGCCTTCGGGAAGCCACTGCGCGACCAGCCCGCCCTCGACCAGAAGTGGCTTGAGCCGCGCATAGAACCTCTCCGAGTGGAATCGCAGAGGCCCCGGCTCGACGACGACGGCATCGTAGAAACGCTCGTGGGCGAGGCCGGGAAACACCGCGGGGTCCTCCACGAAGAAGCGGACGCGGGGATCGGTGAGGACTCCGGAGTTCTCCGGGAAATAGCCGTCGAGCGCGGGAACGCGGTCCGCATCCACGACGTCGACCACCTCGAGCGTCTGGTGGCGCCTCAGCGCATCCGCGGTGAGGCCCGTGCCGAAGCCCAGGAGGAGCGCCCGGCGAGGACTCCGCGCGAGGAGGAGCGCGAGGTGCGCGCGAATTCTCCGCGGCGCGGCTTCCTCGCGCGTGGTCCCGGAGACGCGGACGCCGTCGCGGAAGAGGGCGACCCCGGAGGTCCAGCGCGCTCCGTTCCGCCTGACCCAGTAGACATGGCCACCCACGCGTGAGACGCCCAGCACTCGGCCTCGCGTGTCCTCGCGACGAGGCAGGGCGCGGGAATGAGAAAGCGCGAGTGTCCCGGCGAGGAACGCGAGCGCGAATCCCGCTCCGGTGCGCCGGCCGCGTGCCGCGGCGAGCGGCGACGCGAGGAGCACGAAGAGGGCGAGAAAGAGCACGGCCGGCAGGAACGTGCCCGGGACCTTCGGGAAGCGGATCTCGGCTGCGAGGAGAAAGAGCCAGAGGACTCCGGCCGTGGCGGTTGCTGCGGCGATGAGCCTCCGCCGCTCGGAAGCGGCCGGCGTCGCGGTGACGGCCAGGGCGAGGCCGAGGAGCGCGAGGAGGATCCGGGCGACGAACGGGAAGCGACCGGGCTCGCAGAGGAGCCCGGGGTAAGAGCCTGAGAACGCGAAGAACCCGCCGCTCAGGAGGCCCGCTCCCAGGGCCAGCGCGAGACCTCGCGGGGTGCCTTTCGGGTCGGGGATCTGGAGTCCGAGGACCGCCGCGGGCGGACCGGCGACGAGGATCGCGAGAAGGAGGCTCACGAAGTGGTGAGCCATCGCCGGGAACCCACCCTCGTACGGCATCTCTCCCGCCAGGAATCGGAAGGGAAAGCCCAGGAGCGCGACGAGCGAGCACGGCAGTCCGGCCAGGATCGTGGCGAGGACGGGCCATCGGTTCAGGTGCGTGGGCAGCAGGAGCCCGAACGCGACCCCGGTCGCACTCGCGATCGGGAAGAGCGCCTCCGCGCGCCGCTCGCCCAGTTCCGTGCCGAGCACGCCGAGAGCGCCCATGAGCACGCCGGCCGCGGCAACCGCGTGGAGGAGGAGGGGAGGCGCGGGCCGCGGCTCGGAGATCACGGTTGCGGGGCTGCGGGCGAGTCGTGCGGGAACGGAGGTCCGTAAGGCGCGGGGATGATCCGCCGGAGGCGCCGCACCGATGCGGGATCCGAGAAGGACGCCCTTCTGGCTGCGGCGAGCTCGGGGGACGAGCGCTCGAGCTCGGGCGGCACCTCCTCTTCGTGGAAAAGGAGCGACCGCTTTCCGGCGAGGAACGTCGTGCGCGGGTGCGCCGTCTGGACCGAGGCGTTGATCTGGATCGCGTCGAGGCTCGCGAATCCGTCCTCGATGACGGGCATCCCTTCGAACGCCGCCGTGAAGCG
Organism: Acidobacteriota bacterium; assembly: GCA_016789625.1. Taxonomy (GTDB): domain Bacteria; phylum Acidobacteriota; class Thermoanaerobaculia; order UBA5066; family UBA5066; genus JAEUQS01. The sequence continues at coordinate 4,060 of JAEUQS010000049.1, forward strand.
CGGGCCGGCCCGCATGAACGTCGCCGCGAGGTCCCCGGGGCTCACGAAGCCGAGCCGTGCGAGATCCGCGCGCACCGCCCCCTGGCCCCGCAGCCTCTCGGCGAGAACGTCGTACGCGATGGGCTTCTCGCTGCCCACGAGGATCAGGTCACGTCCCCATCCGGCCATGAGCAGGCTGTGAGGAAAGGACTTCGTGAACGTCGCCACCACGAGATTCACGGCTTCCTCGTCGAGAAGGTATTCGGGGAGCCACTGGCTCACGAGACCGCCTTCCGCGAGCCGGGAGCGCACGGCGGCGTAGTACTCCATGGAGTAGAGGCGCGAAATCCCCGGCTGAAGGGGAGGCGGAGGTTCCATGGTCACGAGGTCGTACACGCGCCCCCGCGCGAGCTTCACGAACTGGCGGCCATCGTCCACATGGAGCTTCAGCCGCTCGTCCGCGAGCACGTTGCCGTTCTCGGCAGCGAAGAGCGAGTTGAGCGCGTAGACGCTGGGATTCAGATCCACCACGTCGACCCGCGCGATCGTGGTGTGCTGCCGGATCGCGTCGGCCGTCGAGCCGACCCCGAAGCAGATGAGCAGCGCGCGGCGCGGTTCTGCAGCCGTGAGGAGCAGCGGGACGTGAGCCATCGCCCGCATGTACGTCTGCGCGCCCCGGCTCGTGCCGGACATCGAATGCGCGTCGAACATGAGCGAGTTGCCGGTTTCATGGCCCACGTTGCTCCTGACCCAGAAGAGGTGCTGGGGCGAGCTCCGGTAGGCGACGACCCTCCCCCCGCGCTCGAGCCCGACGAGGAGGCGCGGAGCGAGGACGCGAGGGAGGAGCAGGAGGCACGCGGCGACGGCCGCGGCGCACACCCACGCCACCTTTCCCCTGTGGCGCCCGGGCACGAAGAGCAGGAATGCGCCGAGGAGCGCGAGGGCGCCGAAAACGCGTGCGGCGAAGAAGACGTTCACGAGAGGCAGAAGCCAGCCGAAGACGAGAACGCCGGCCAGGAAAGCGAGCGTGTTCGCCGCGTACGTGCGCGCGATGCCGAAGCCCCGTTCGAGAAGCCGGTCGCAGGCGTCCGGCAGGAGCGTCGAAAACAGGGTGTAGGGAACGAAGACGAGGAGCGCCACCGCGCACGCGACGACGCAGAACGCCGCCACCTTCGGGGAAAGCGCCTCCGCCGAGACTCCCCACAGCAGGAGCCCGCGCGTGAGACGGGGCTCGAGGAGATACACGCCGCCGCACCAGGCGATTCCGCAGGACGTCGCGATCGCGAGGCGCGAGGGCGAAGGAGCGAGCACGTGCACGGCGCGCGACGCGACCCAGATTCCGAGAATCGCGAAGAACGAGAGGAGCGCGAACGTCCCGCGGGTGGGCCCGAGGACGAGCCTCACGAACGCGAACGCGAGCGCCTGGAGTCCGCCGCAGAGAAAGCCCGAGAGAACGGCCGCGAAGGGGATCGGCTCGGCTCGCGAAGGCCGCGGCGCTCGGACGCCGGGAGGCGCGTCCGCGGCCCGCGAGAAGAAGAGGCCAAGACCCAGCGTCACGGAGGCCGCGAGCGCCATGCAGCCCGAGTACCCGATGAGTGTGACGCCCGCGAATTCCGTGAGAAGGACGCCCGCGGAGGCGCC
>JAEUQS010000075.1 GCA_016789625.1 Acidobacteriota bacterium
GAGCGGATTGGTGACGCTCGTCCGCGTGCCGTTGCGGTTGTAGGTGAAGCGGGTCACGCCAGAGGGCTGCATGCCGACAGCCGGCTGCGTCACGGTTTCGAGGAGTCCTCGCACGTCGTAGGCGTATCTCGTCGTGTTGCCCAGGGCGTCGACCGTTTCCTTGAGGTTGCCCTGGTTGTCGTAGCGGTACTGGGTCGTGCCCGCGGCGTCCGAAGTCCGTTCCTTCAGGCGACCCAGGTCGTCGTAGGCGTAGGTGCTGCGCGTCGTGACGGGCGTCGTGCCGTCGGCGATGAGGCTCGTGCGCTCCTTCACCTGACCCACGCCGTCGTAGCGATAGGTCGTGCGCGCGGGGGCCGCGCCGGCTCCCGTGTTCCCGCGCGTTTCGATCTCCACCTGGTCGAGCGCGTTGAGGGTGTAGTTGACGCGCTTCCCGCCGCTCGTCATCTGGATCACGTTGCCGCGTGCGTCGCGGTCGTAAACGGTGGTGGTCCCGCCCACGACGGTGACGTCGCGTACCTGACCCGACGCCCCGGGCAGATCGTCGTAGCTGCGGGTCTCCGTGCGGCCCTGATCGTCCCGGATGGTCGCGGGGCGGCCGTACAGGTCGACGTCGATGGTCGTCGCCCCGGTGTTCGGCTCCTCGATCTTCGTGACGTCCCCCGCCGCGTTGCGGGTGAGAGTGGTGGCCGCGTTGGTGGGGTCGGTAATCCTGGTCGGCAGGTTTCGGGCGCCGTAGTCGATCTTCGTGACGAGATCGGGCTGCGGATCCACGGGGGCCGCCTTCCTCGTCACGATGCCGAGGTTGAACTGAGCCTTGCGGGCGCCCGGGCTCGCGAGGTTGGGGTAGGCGAACTCGGTCCGCTGCCCTTCGGGGAGAGTCACGGTGGCGGGCAGGCCGTCGTTCTTGGGAGCGGTGCCCACTCGCGGCATGCCTCCCGTGATGAGACCCACGGGTCGGGCTGCTCCATCGCCGAGGATTTCTTGCCGCTCTCGAGCCTGCGTGAGACCCTCCGCGCCCCATGCAAGCCGACCCCCTCTCCATCCGCGCAACCTGCGCCGCCGCGAAGTCCCGACTCGATGACCGCGTCTTCCTCAGGGTTCTGTTCCGCGCCCAGAATCTGCTCGCCCTCGCTCTCGGCCAGGCCCTGGGCGCACTTCGTCTCTCGGACGATCCTCTCGCGCGCAGGTTCAGCCAGCACAAGGAGCACGAATATCAGCTCCCGCTCGCCCTCGCGGCCGCTCGCATCCTCGGCGAGCGATGGGCCAAGGTGCCCGACCGCAACAGACCCTTCTACACGCCGTCTCAGAGGTTCGAGATCCTCCAGATCCGCGCCGCCCTCGTCCTCACGGCCAAGGAGACCGCGGCTCTGTTCGCGATCTCGACTTCGGCGATCTACGAATGGGAGGCCACCCTTCGCCAGGCCCGCAAGCTCGATCCCGCGGTCCACGCCGTCGGCGACCTTGTGAAGCCCGAGCCGCCCGTGAGGCGCTACGCCGACATCGTGCGGCATCTGGTCCTCTTCCTCGCGCAGGCCGGCGTTCCCGGCCCGAAGAAGATCGCAGAGACCATGGCGCGGCTCGGCGTGAAAATCTCAGCTCGCACCGCCGGACGAGTCATGAAGGAGCGCGTAGTGCCGCCGGACACGAGAGTCCGCTTCGACGCCGCGCCGGACCAAGCAGCGGTAGCCGCGCCTAGCTCAGGCTCGGACGCGGGCGTGTGCGTGAGCGCCGGGACCCCGTCTTGCCGTGTCGACGCCAAGGCTCCGCTCGACGAGGTTCACGTCGACATCACGCACGTGAAGGGACTCTTCGGTCTCGTGATCTTCCGAATCGCCGTCGTCCTCGACGTGTTCTCGAGGTATCCGCTCGCCTTCGGCGTCTATCTCACCGAGCCCTCGGCGGCCGACATGGTCCGGCTGCTCGAACGGGCCGTGGCCTTCGGCAAGCCCAGCGTCCTCATCACCGACAAGGGCTCGGTCTTCACCTCCGGCCTCCTTCGTCAGGCTTGCGCCGCGCTCGGAATCGAGCACCGCTTCGGTGCTCTCTATCAGCATGGCTCAATCGCCCGACTGGAACGGTTTTGGCGCACGCTGAAGACCAGCCTCTTCTACAACGCCTTCTTCCGCCGCCTCGTGAAGCAGGATCTCGAACGAGACGTGCAACTCGCCCTCACCCACTACACGTTCTTCCGGCCGCACTCCGGACTCGCCGGCGCGACTCCTGCCGAGATTTTCCTGAGGCTCCCGCCGGCTCATCTCACCGCGACGCCGCCGCCCAGGGGAAAGCCCGGAGAGGTCGTGCCTTTTCCGCAGTTTGAGGTCGAGCATCTCGGCCCC
>JAEUQS010000125.1 GCA_016789625.1 Acidobacteriota bacterium
CCCGCCGTTCGTCGTGATCGATCCGGACATCGGGAGCGCGTTGCCGTTGAGGACGTAGCCGCTGTCCTGGAACTCGATCGAGTTGATGTTCAGCACGTTCACGTCGACGTTCATCGTCTTGTTCATCGCCCCCGCGGGGAAGATGAGGACGACGTTCGCCTCGGCCGCGGCTGGCGCCCCGCCGGCACTCCAGTTGCCGGCCACGGACCAGTTGCCGTTCGTGGCGCCCGACCAGGTGTGCGAGGCCGCGGCCAGAGGGAGGGCGGACCCGACCGCCAGAGCGAGCAGCGACCGGCGCAGCATGAACGCGATTTCCATTCTCATGTTCGGGATGATGGGGGCGCGTCCGCCGCTCGCAGGTGCCGGGCCTCACGTTCGGGCCGGCGCGAACCTTTTTTCGGCGCCACCCTTGACAGATCTCCCTTTGCGGCTAAATTCCTAGCACCATGCTAATTGATTAGCAGGTGCGAGGGTGCGAAGGGCGGAACGCCCGGAGCCGCAACGGGTGCGAAGGGCGGAACGCCCGGAGCCGCAGGAAGTAGAGGCCGGACTTGAAGAGAAAAGCTCCAGAGCACGAGAACGCGCTCGTTCAGCTCAGCCGCCGGGAGCGGCAGATCATGGACGCGCTCTACGCCGGCTCCCCGCTCACGGCGGGAGAGGTCCAGGAACGCCTCCCCGAGGCGCCCTCGTACTCGGCAGTGCGGGCGCTCCTGAAGATCCTCGAGAACAAGGGGCACGTCCTGCACGTACAGGAAGGGCCCCGATACGTGTACCGGCCGGCGGTGCCCCGCGAGAAGGTGAGGCGATCGGCTCTCGACGGGTTCCTGCACACGTTCTTCGAGGGCTCGGCCGAGAAGGCCGTCGCCGCGCTCCTGGATCTCAAGCGCGACGAGCTCTCGGAGGACGACCTGGATCGGATCTCGGGCCTCATCGAGAAGGCCCGCGAAGAAGGACGCTGAACATGAACACACCCCAAGCCGTGCAGCTCCTCTTCGGGGCCTCCCTGGTCTTCATCGCGGCTCTCTCGGCCGTCGTGCTCCTGCGAAAGGCTTCCGCGGCGGTTCGCCATCTGGCCGCGGCCCTCGGGCTCCTCGGCGTGCTCGTACTGCCGTTCGTGCCCGTGCCGGCCTCGCTCCGCCTTCCCCTCCTCCCGGCGGAGCAGGTGCGGAGGGCGGAACGCCCGGAGCCGCGGCAGATGCGCGAGGAACCCGTGGCCCGCCCGCAGGCGGAACCGCGCCTCGCCGAGCGCGCTTCGGTGCCGGCCCCTCGTAAGGTCGAGTCTGCCGCTCCGGCTCGGCGCGAGGCCGCGCCCCTTTCCGTGCCGGTGCCCGCCTTGGCCGCACCCGCGGTCTCGCCCGAAGCCGCAGGGGCTTCAGCCGCGCCCTGGGCGCGTTTCGGCTCCGCGGAGCTTCTCGCCGTGGGACTCTGGCTCCTCGGCGCGGTGGTGGTGCTCCTCCGTTTCGGGCTGGGCGTCGTCCGGCTGAGGCGGCTCCTTTCCCGCGCGACGCCCGCGGGAACGGAGCTTCGGATGGACGCCGGGAAAGCGGCTCGTCGCCTCGGTCTCACGCGTGAGGTCCCCGTGCTCACGAGCACGGAGGCGTTCGTTCCGATGGCCGCCGGGGTCTTCTCGCCCGTTCTCCTCCTGCCCGAGGCCGCCGAGACCTGGCCCGCCGAAAGGCGCGAGGCCGTGCTCCTCCACGAGCTGGCGCACGTGTCCCGCAACGACTGCGCCTGGCAGGCCGTCGCGACGTGCGCCCGGGCGCTCTACTGGCCGCTTCCCTTCGTATGGGCGCTCGAGAAGAGCCTCCGTCGGGATGCCGAGCGCGCGGCCGACGATCTCGCGCTCTCATCGGGCACCCGGGCCTCCGAGTACGCCGAGGCCCTCGTCTTCGCCGTGCGCGCGGCGCGCCGCTCGAGCCTCGCGCCCGCGTTCGGCATGGGCAAGCCGTCCGAGCTGGAAGGCCGCGTCCGCGCGATCCTGGATCCCGGGCAGCGGCGCGGCACGTCCCGGCCGGTCGTCGCCGGCGCGGCGCTCTTCGCCCTGCTCGTCGTCGCTTTCGCCGGGGCCGTGACCCCGTTCGAGGCCGAGGGGCGTCCCGCGGTTCCCGTCGATCATGCCGGACACCACGGTGGCGACGCCCCTGTCGACGAGGACGTTCACGAGGCGGTCCACGAGGCCGTCCACACGGCCCGGGAGGTCGCGAGGCAGGCGACCCGGACGGCCGTCCGTGAGGCCGTGCGCGCAAGAGACAGTGAGGCCGTGAACGAGTCGGTGCGGGAAGCTGTCCGGGAGGCTGCGATCGAGGCCGAGCTGAACGCCAAGCGTCTGGGAATGTCCGCCGAGGTCCAGCGCGCGATGGCGCGGGCGGCGCAGGAAGCCGCGTACGCGGGTGAGCGCATGAGCGTGGAGACCCGTCGCGCGCTCGA
>JAEUQS010000129.1 GCA_016789625.1 Acidobacteriota bacterium
AGGAGCCGGAACGTGAACTCCGAGTCCTCGGCCGTCGTTACGGCGCCGGCTCCCGGGCCGGCCCTCCAGGCATGCGGGACGAACCCCATGGCCTTGCCGCGAAGCCTCACGGGCAACCCGCGCGACGAGCGGGCGAGGTCGTCCGCGAGAGTGGCGACCGCCGTGGAGAGCGCCTCGACGCGGGCCGCGCCCGCCGCCGGAACACCGCTCGGTCTCACGGGACCCTGGAAGACCGCAGCCCCTTCGGGAACGCTCAGCGCCTCGAAGTAGCCTTCCGGGAGACGCATGTCGGCATCGAAGACGAGGACGTGCGAGGCCGCGTCGGTCTGGGCGCCGAGAGCCTCCGTGGCCCACGCGAGAGCGGCGCCCTTCGTGGGGCCGGCCGGCTCCTTCACGAGGACGCGGGCGCCCAGGGCCGTGAGGACCGCGCGAGCCGCCGGATCGTCGCCGTCCAGGATCACGACGGGGACGACGCCCTCGCGGAGCACGTCCTCGCAGAGCGGCTTCATGCGGAGCCCCTCGGCCCGCGACGGGATGACGACGAGAGGCCGCCCCACGGGAAGACCGGACGCCGCCTGCCGGTCGCTCGAAAGCAGCCGCAGCCAGCGCGCGATGGCGTCGACGGCGGGCCAGACGAGGAGCCCGGCGGGAAGCACGTGGAGGAGGTGGACGAGCTGCACGAAAACGATCCGGGGGCGGGCCTCATGACCCGCCCCCGCGTTGATCATACGGAAGAGACCGGACGCTACCGGACCATGCTCACGACGCTGCCGTCGGACGTCGCCGAGTCGTTGAGGACGCCGTACGCGAACCAGCTCGAGCTGCCCGACGTCCGCGTGATGACGGCGTAGCCTTCGCCAGCGCCGGCTCCGGCCAGATCGAACACGTTCGACCACTGGTACCACTCGCCGGGCGCGAGCGTGCGCGTGAGCTTGTTGCCGGCGATCTGGCCCGCGCCCGCACGCAGCTGGATCTCGAGGGTGATGGGCGAATCGCCCGCGTTCACGGCCGCGACGTTCGTCCGGGCCGTCGAGTCGAGCCGCAGCCCGGGCACCAGGGCCGAGGTGGTGGCGAGAGCCGAAGAAGGCACGCCCGCGGAGAAGACGCCGAACGCGCCGCCCTGCGCGGCGTCGGGGTTCGGCGTTCCGGTGCGAACGCCCGCGTAGACGTCGTCGGTGGAATCGAAGCCCTCGAACGTCACGAAGAGCGCTCCGCCCTGCGCGCCGGCGGTGGGAATCTCGAGACCGCCGTTCCGGAGATACGCGAGCACGCCGTCGATGACCTTCTGGCTGCCCGCGGCGAGCGGTACGCGCACGCTGCCCGTGCCGGCTCCGCCGAAGAGCGGAGCGCCCACGTAGCGGAGCACCGCGGTGCCGCTCTTCGTGGACCGGTTCGCGAGCACCAGCTCGCTCGTGTAGAAGGAGCCGCCGAGGCCGCCGGCCTGGAGCACGATGGGAACGAGCACCGAGGAGCCCGCCGTGAGCTCCCCCGCCTTGGCCATGGGCACGAGGGAGCCATCGGCCGTCTTCTGGTCGTTCACCACGCCGTAGACGATGAAGCGGCCGTTCCCCGCCGTGCGCCGCACGCGGACGTAGCCGCCGTCGGCCGTGGTGGCTCCGGCGCCCGCACCCGAGAGGATCTCGTTGAGCTGCTTCCATTCCGTGGGCGCGAGCGTGACGGACTGTGTGCCCGCGCTGGCGCCCGCGGCCGTGAAGATCTCGACCTCGAGCGTGATGGCGTCCGTCACGCCCGGGGTTCTCACGTGCATGAACGCGACGTTCGCGCGGTCCCGCTCCGTCTGCCGGAGACCGTAAACATAGACGGGGCCCGCGTCCGCCGCGTCGGCGTAGGACGTGCCCTGCGAGAAGAGGCCGAAGCTGCCGCCCACGGCCGCGTTCGGGTTCGGTGAGGCCGTGCGGGAGGCGAGGAGGAGACCGTTCGCGCCCCCGTTCGTCACGAGGGCCGTCAGCGAGCCGACCTGGGAGGCCGTGGACGTGGTCGGCGGGATCAGCAGGCCTTCGCGCCGCAGCTCCCCGAGGGCGTCCGAGGCCCGAAGTTGCTCGCCGGGTCCGAGCGTCAGCGACGAGGTGCGATCCGCGCCCGAGACACCGCCCCCGTACGTGAGCGCGAGCGTGAGCGGCGCCTGGCTGCGGTTGAGGAGAGCGAGATCGCTCACATAGCGAGCACCACCCCTCCCGAACGCGTCGAGAAGGACCGGAAGGACCGCCGTCGTCCCCGCGGGAGCGGCCGTGGCGGGTTTGAAGAGCACGCGGGCGATAAGGCTTTCGATCGCCGGCTGGAACGATCCGCTCGCCCAGGAGGCGACGAGGAGGCGGTACGTCGTCCCCGAGGTCACCGAAATCGTCCTGAGCTTCGAGTAGCCACCGGACACGCCCGTGGCGTCGTCGTTGCAGTCGAGAGCCGTCCCCAGCGAGCTGCACGTACCCTGATAGACGGCGGCGATCGTGTCCCCCGTCGATCCGGCCGTGTCGATGTCGACCGTGCCGTTCGCGGGAGCCGTGAACGAAAACCACATCGAATGGGCGATGGCGGGATCCGAGCAGGTCGCGGGATCCGAGGGATCGACCGTCTGGGTCGTCGCGGACGACGTGCGGAACACCGTGGGGACGTCGGGGACGAGGGCGAGCGCGATCGCGTTGCCGCAACCGTCATTGGGAGTCGCGACGGTCACGTCGACGAACGCGGCGCCCTTCGCGCCCTTCGTGTCCGTCGCCACGAGGCCCACCCGGTACCGGCCGGGGGTCCGGAACGATATGGCACCGGGCGCCGCGACCACAGCGGACCCTGCGGTTCCGAAATCCCAC
>JAEUQS010000269.1 GCA_016789625.1 Acidobacteriota bacterium
CTCGCGGTCCCGCGGGGGCGCGGTGGTGACGAGACCCTCGATCAGCGTCCGGGCCACGGCGGCGACGTGCTCGACGGCCTCGTCGAACGCGGCCTCATTGGCTTTCGAGGGCTTCGTGAAGCCGCTCACCTTGCGCACGAACTGGAGCGAGGCGGCCCGGATCTCTTCCTCTGTCGCGGGGGGCTGGAAGTTGAAGAGCGGTTTGATGTTCCGGCACATGGTTCCCTCTCGGGGAGATGTTAGTCAGGATTCCCGGAGGAGCTCCGAAGGCTCGACGCGGGCCGCGCGCCGGGCCGGCCCCTCGCCCGCGAGGAGCGCGGCGACGAAGAGGACGAGGGCCGCGGCCGCGTACGCCACCGGGTCCTCCGCGCTCACGCCGTAGAGCCAGTCGGTGCCGGCGAGAGCGCGGGCGCCCGGCGCCGCGAGGGCGAGACCGAGAAGAGCACCGCCAGCGGCGACGAGGAGGCCGCGCCGGCGCACGAGGGCCATGAGGTCGAAGGGGCGGGCGCCCACGGCGAGGCGGATCGCGAACTCGCGCTTGCGGCTCTCGGCGTCCTGGGCGACGAGGCCGTAGATGCCCGCCGCCGAGAGAAGGAGGGCGAGCCCCGCGAGGCCGAGAGCGAGCGACGCGAGGAGCCGCTCGCGCGCCGAGGCCCTCTCGAGGTGATCCTTCACGGTGCGCGCCCCGAAGATGGGCAGGCTCGGGTCGAGCCGTGAAATGAGCGCCCGCACGGCCGGGACCAGCTCGGCGGGATCGCCCTCGGAGCGCAGATGCAGCGTGAGCGCGGGAAAGTCGTGGCCCGAAAGCGGCAGGAACGCCGCGGGCCGATGGGTTTCCCGGAGGCTCCGCATCTTCGCGTTCGCGGCGACGCCCACCACGGTCATGGCGGGTTTCCCGCGGCCCAGGCCGGTGAAGCTCGCGCCGATCGCTCTCCCCGTTCCGAAGAAGTGCCGCGCGGCCACTTCGTTGAGCACCATCTCCGAGTCCGCTCCCGGGTTCAGTCCGCGCCCGGCGAGGATGGGGAGACCGAGCGTCTCGAAGTAGCGCGGCGTCACGATCAGGATCTCGACGTTGTCCTCGGGCGTCCCGGGCGGGCCGCCCACGCGGGAGAGCGTGCTGCGCATGCCACCCCTCACGATCGGCGGTCGCTGGCAGAGCGCGGCCGCGGTGACTCCCGGGAGCCTCTCGGCGCCTTCGAGGAGCGCCGCCCAGAACGCGCGGGCCCGCTGGGTGTCGTAGCCGGCCTTCTCCAGCTCGAGGGAAACGAGGAGCCCGCTCCGGAGCGAGAAGCCGGGCTCTTCGGCAAGCACGGAGAGGAGTGTTCGCGTGAGAAGCGAGGCGGCGACCACGAGCGCGAACGAGAACGCGAACTGGAGGAGGGTGAGGCCGTCGCGCGGCCTGAGCCGGGACGGGAGCGGCCCGCCCACGAAGGAAGGCTCGCCTCTCAGAGCCGGCAGGGGCGAGACGCGGCGGATCGCGAGCGCGGGCGCGACGCCGAAGAGGAGCGCCGTCGAGAGGCAGAGAACGAGCGCGAACGCGAGCATGCGAAGGGACACGAGGGGCGAGGCCGCGTCGAGGGAGAACGGGAGCGCGGAGGCGGGCAGCGCCGAGAGGAGCGGCAGGAGCGCTCCCGCGAGAGCGACGCCGAGGATGCCGCCGGCCGTCGCGAGGAGGAGGCTCTCGAGGAGAGCGCTCCGCACGAGGCGGCCCGGGGTGGCGCCGAGGGCGAGTCGCACCCCGAGGTCCCACCGGCGCCTTTCGGAGCGCGCGAGGAGCAGGCCCGCGACGTCGGCGCAGGTCACGAGGACGACGAGGGCGACGAGCCCGGCCAGCATCCAGGCGGCGCGTCCGATGCCCTCGGTGCCATAGGGATCGATGGCCGCCTCGACGGCGGGAAGGAGGAATGCGTACGGATCCTGCTGGTCCGCGGGGCGTTCCCTGGAACGCCGCAGGGAAAGCGTCGCGAGCTCGCTCTTGGCGGCCTCGGGGGAGACGCCCGGCGCGAGCCGGCCCACGATGTCGAGCCACGAGAACGTGCGGGACTCGAGCGCTCCCTTCTCGAAACCGGGCTCGATGACCTGATAGAGCGTCAGCGGCACCCAGACGTCGGGAATCTGCCCGTAGTTGAGTCCGTGAAATCCGCGCGGGGCGACCCCGGCCACGGTGAAAGCCGTGCCGTTGAGCTGCAGGATGGTGCCGGGCGCCGTCGCGACGCCCGAGAGCCGCTCGGTAGCGAAGCGATGGGAGACGACCACGACGGGAGCGCGGGACGCCTCGTCCGCGGGCGAGAGGAGGCGCCCGCCCGCCGGCACGAGACCGAGCACGGAGAAGAACGTTCCCGAGACCAGGCCCGCGGTGACCCGTTCCGGCGACCGTCCTCCGGGAAGCACGAGGTTCGCGCTCGACCAGTCGCTGAACGCCGCGAGCGAAGCGAACGACTGCGCCCCCTCGACGTAGTCGCGGTAGACGGGGTGCGACGAGTTCGAGAGGTTTCCACCCTTCTCGTCGGCCGCGAAGACGCGGTAGACGCGCTCGCTGCCGGCGATGGGGAGATCGCGGAAGAGCACGCCGTCCACGAGGCTCACGAGGGCCGTCGTCGCGCCGATGCCGAGCGCGAGGACGAGAACGATGAGCGCCGAGGTCCAGGGGGCCGAGGTCGCAGAGCGAAGGGCGTCGCGGAGCTCGCGTCGAAGGCTCATGATTGCCGGCCAGCACGAAGCGTGCCCGGCGGCGGAGGCTGCCCCGGGGGACCCGGATTCCACTCCCGGAACGGAACGTGGCGGAGCCGTCCCGCGGGCGGACGGCTCGTATACTCGCGGGCCTCTCAGCAGATCGCGTTCCCGAAACAGGAGGTCAACGTGGCGGACCATCGAATCCGGCTCCTCGAGACCCTCGTGCTCAAAGGGCCCAACTACTGGTCCTATCGGCCCTGCATCTGGATGCGCATCGACATCGGGCGCTACGAGGAACGGCCCACCAACAAGCTTCCGGGCTTCTACGAGCGCCTCACGAAGCTCCTGCCCTCGCTGGGCGAGCACTTCTGCTCGGAAGGCCACAAGGGCGGCTTCCTCGACCGCGTGCGCGAGGGCACCTGGCTCGGGCACGTGGCCGAGCACGTGACGATCGACCTCCAGAACCGCATCGGCATCCCGGTCTCCTTCGGGCGGACCCGGCAGTCCAACGAGCCCGGCGTCTACAACCTCGTGTACGAGATGGAGGAGGAGCGGGTCGCCATCAAGGCCGGGAAGCTCGCGCTCGACGTCGTGGAGGCCTGCGCCGAGGACGAGGTGAGGGACCTCGACTTCGACGCCCAGCTCACCTCGCTGAAGAAGCTGCGCGACAAGGCCGCCCTCGGACCGTCGACCAAGGCCATCGTCGACGTCGCGGCGGCCCGCGGCATTCCTTACCTGCGCCTCAACGACAAGTCGTTCGTGATGCTCGGATTCGGCATCAACCAGAAGCGGGTGCAAGCCACCATCGCGTCCACGACCGGGCACCTCGGCGTCGAGATCGCGGGCGACAAGGACCTCACGAAACGGCTCCTCGGCGACCAGGGCATTCCCGTCCCCAAGGGCTTCATCGTGGAGGACGAGGACGACGCCGCGGACGTCGCCGAGAAGCTGGGCTGGCCGGTCGTGGTCAAGCCGCTCGACGCCTCGCACGGCCGCGGCATCCTCACGAACATCCGCGACGAGAAGGAGCTCCGCAAGGCCTACAACGCGGCTCTCGAGCACCGCGACGAGGTCATCGTGGAGCGGCATCTCGAGGGCTTCGATTTCCGCTTCGTCGTCGTGAGCGGCAAGTTCATCTGCGCCGCGCAGCGCGTGCCCGCCTGCGTCACGGGCGACGGCAAGAGAACGATCGCCGAGCTCGTCACCGAGACGAACAAGGACCCGCGCCGCGGGATCGGGCACGAGAAGGAGCTCACCCAGATCGAGCTCGACGAGCTGTCGGCCGCGTTCCTCGCGCGGAAGGGCCTCTCGTTCAAATCGGTTCCGCCGTCGGGCGAGGTCGTCTACGTGAAGGCCACGGCGAACCTCTCGACGGGCGGCATCTCCCGCGACGTGACCGACCTCGTCCACCCCTCGAACATCCACATGGTCGAGCGCATCGCCAAGATCGTGGGCCTCGACATCGCCGGCATCGACGTCGTCTCGCCCACCGTGGAGAAGCCCATCGGCGACGTGGGCGGCGGCGTGGTGGAGGTCAACGCGGCGCCCGGCTTCCGCATGCACACGCACCCCTCGGAGGGAACCCCCCGCGACGTGGCCGGCGCGGTGATGGACATGCTGTATCCGCCGGGCGTGCCGTCGCGGGTGCCCATCGTCTCGGTCACGGGCACGAACGGCAAGACCACGACCACGCGGCTCATCTCCCACATCGCGCGCTACGCCGGGCACCATGTGGGCCTCACCACGACCGAGGGCGTCTACATCGACAGCGAGCAGATCGTGAAGGGCGACTGCACGGGTCCCGCGTCGGCGCAGGCCGTACTGCGGGACCCGGTGGTCTCGTTCGCGGCGCTCGAGACGGCTCGCGGCGGGCTCCTGCGCTTCGGCCTCGGCTACGACTTCGCGAACGTCGGGGTCTGCACGAACATCGCGGCCGACCACCTCGGCCTGCGCGACATCGTCACGCTCGACGACCTCGCCAAGCTCAAGGCGCTCGTCATCGAGCGCGTCTTCCCCGACGGCTATGCCGTGCTGAACGCCGAGGACCCGTACTGCTCGTGGATGGCGGGCCGCACGAAGGCGAAGATCGCGCTCTTCTCGATGGACCCCGCGAACGAGATGTTCAAGGCCCACGTCGGCGCGGGCGGCCTGGGCGCCACCATGGACCGTCACGACACGTTGTGCCTCTACCGCTCCACGCTGCGCATCCCCATCGTGCACGCGCGGCAGGTGCCCATCACGTACGACGGCAAGGCCCGCTTCAACATCGCGAACGCGCTCGCGGCGGCGCTCGC
>JAEUQS010000347.1 GCA_016789625.1 Acidobacteriota bacterium
CACCTGCAGCCCCTCGAACCGCGCGGCCAGCGCGCGGAGCGCGGGCGCGAGGTCCACGGGCCCGTCGTCGTCCTCGCGGAGGCTGCTCACCACCTGCCGCACGTCGGCGAGGAGCGCGCGGGCGGCCGTGGAGGCCCGTTCCACCTGTTCCGCCGCCGGAGCCGTCTCGCCCCGCGCGAGAAGATGGCGCGACGTTTCGAGCGCGAGCGTCAGGCCCGTGAGCCGGTGGCCGAGGACGTCGTGCAGGTCACGCGCGATGCGCAGGCGCTCGGCCTCGCGGCTCGCGAGCGCGAGGCGTCCCTGGGCCTCGACCAGCTCGGCATTCGCCTCGGCCAGCGCGATGCGGCCCTCGGATTCGCGCGCGGCGACGTTGGCGGTGAGGAGCGCGAACACCTGGAACATGAACAGCATCGACATCCCGATCGTCGCCCTCGCGGGATCCCGTCCGTGCGCGACGAGAATCGCCGTGAGCGCGGCCGTCTGGCCGACGCACACCAAGAGCGAATGCGGCAGCTTCAGGAGCGTGCCGTACTGAGCGGCCGCGACGACCAGCAAAATTCCGGCGAACTCCCAGGGCTTCGCGACGGCCGTCCCCAGAGCCAGCACGGTCTGGAGAACGACGAAGAGGAGACACCGGAAGGGGGTGCCCCCCCCGCGTGTCCCCAAGAGGAACGCGACCGCGAACCCCAGGACCCCCGCCAGCCAGAGCGCATCCCTGACCTCGGCAAACCCCGTCCGGGCCCAGAGCTCGATTCCCACGGGCAGCGCGCCCACGAGCACCGTGAGGAGCCCCGCGGGAACCAGAAGCCGATCCGCGGGTGAGCGGTCCTCGGGGGGCAGGCTGGTCACGCGCTCATCGTAGTGCCGGCGCGGCGAACGGCCCAGTGCCGGAAGTCATGCCCTCCGTCGCGGCGTCGTATATGTGAGGTATATACTTCCATCGTCGTCGTGGATGAAGATCTTCTCGACTCTTGCACGGAATTCGATTGGGACGATGGAAACCTCGGGAAGAACTGGGACCTTCATCGCGTCGCGTTCTGGGAATCCGAGGAAGTCTTCTTCAACGAACCCCTCCTCGTTCGATCGGACACGGGGCATTCTTCGCGCGAGGTTCGGTATCTGGCCCTCGGACAGACGGACGCCGGTCGTTTGCTGTTCCTTTCCTTCACGGTCAGGGGGCCTTTTTTGCGGGTCATCTCTGCCCGGGACATGACGCGTCGAGAGGTGCGTGCCTATGGCCAAGCAAAAGAGTAAGCCCGTTCCGTCGTTTCCCACCGAGGAGGCCGAGCGCGCCTTCTGGGCCACGAACGACTCCACCGCGTTCGTCGACTGGAGCACGGCCGGGCGACGCACGCTTCCGAAGCTGAAGCCGACGCTCCGGACCATTTCGCTCCGCCTGCCCGAGTCCATGCTGGGGCAGCTCAAGGTGATCGCGAACAAGCGGGACATCCCCTACCAGTCCCTCCTCAAGCAATTCCTTGCGGAACGGCTGAAAGCCGAGCTGGGGGTTCCCACGACCAAGGCCGTCTCGTGACGAACAGCTCCCGGAGCACCGCGGTCGCGGGCTTCTCTCTCATTGCCGCTGCCGTTCTCTTCATGGGCGTCTTCTCGTACCTGGCGTCGGTGTTCGGCTACCCCGACGTCCTCGACCTCCCGGCGGCCGACGTCCTGCCCAAGCTCCTCGCGCTCGGCACCGCGGGCCGGGCCGCCTGGTTCCTGTACGCGCTCGTCCCGCTCCTTCTCGTGCCCGCCGCCGTCGGCACCCACGCGGCTCTGCGCGACACCTCGCCCGGTGCCGCGCGCGCCGCGGCGATCTTCGCGGTGCTCTCCGGGCTCACGATGCAGCTCGGCCTCGCGCGCTGGCCCACGTTCCAGTGGGAGCTCGCACGCGCCTGGGCCACGGCGTCCGGGCCCGAACGCGAGACGATCGCCGCGGTCTTCGCGGGGCTGAACTCCTACCTCGGGAACTTCCTCGGCGAGTTCGTGGGCGAGCTGACCCTCAACCTCTACTTCGTCCTCGTCGCGGGCGCCATGCTGCGGACGCCGGGCTTCCCGCGCTGGGCGGGTTTCGCCGGTTACGTCGCGGGCGGGTTCGGCTTCGTGGCGATGTTCCGCAACGTCCCCGCCGTGGCCGGCGCCGTCGCGCCGTTCGCCGGGATCAACAACGCCGTCCTGCCCCTCTGGCTCATCGCGCTGGGCGTCGTGTTCGTGAGGTTCCGTCCCGCTCCGGGACGGAACTGAGCAAGGCATCCCGGGCCCGTTTCGTGGCACTTCCCGAATCCGGCCGGCCGTGATGATCAAGT
>JAEUQS010000370.1 GCA_016789625.1 Acidobacteriota bacterium
GGGTTTCCAGAATCAGAAAAAGGCGAGCGTAGCGAGCGGAGCGGCTGGGTGAGGGAAACCCATAACTGGGTTTCCCGGTAATCGAGCGAAGCCAGAAAAAGGCGAGCGTAGCGAGCGGAGCGGATGGGTGAGGGAAACCCATAACTGGGTTTCCCGGTAATTTCAGTCCTGACGCTTCAGGTAGCGGAAGTCCTTCACGTCGAACTCCTTCATCTTCGCGATGAGGGAGCCGCGCGAGATGTTCAGGAGCCGAGCACCCTTCGACTGGTTTCCCGCAACCTTACGCATCACCCGCTCGATGACCTGCCGCTCGACCTTAGAGACGATCTCTTTCAGATCGTCGCTCTCGCTGATCGCGAGCTCCATCGGCTCGCCCGAGAAGCGCGGATCGAGGTCCACGAGCTTCACCCTGCCGGTGCCCACCACCTGTGCCAGGCGCCTGACCTCGTTCTCGAGCTCGCGGAGGTTTCCCGGAAACGGGTGCTGGAGGAGCGCGTTCATCGCCTCGAGGTCGAACCGCTTGGCGGGCGGGCCGCCGTGCCGGGCCGCGAACGCGTCGATGAGGGCCGGGACGTCCTCGCGCCGGTCGCGGAGGAGCGGGAGGTGCACCGAGAGCGCCGCGAGCCGGTAGTAGAGATCGTCGCGGAAGGCGCCCTCCTCCACCGGCCGCGTGAGCGACCTCGAGGACGTCGCCACGATGCGCACGTCCACGGGAATGTTGCGGCCGTTGAGCGTCACCGAGCGCACCTCGAGGAGCCTCACGAGGAGCGCCTGGGTCGCGGGCGGCAGCTCGCCGACCTCTTCCACGAGGAGCGTTCCGCCATCGCCTTCGAAAAGGCGGCCCGTGCGCCGCCGTCCGCCCACGCCGAGGAGCTCTTCCTCGAGCCCGGCGGCCGTCGCGCCCGTGGCGTCGATGCGCACCAGCGGCCGGTGGCGCCGGGCCGAGAGCGCGTGCAGCAGCTCGGCCACGAGCGTCTTGCCGGTGCCCGCCTCGCCGATCACGAGCACGGGGGCCCGGGTGGCCGCCATGCGGGGCAGCGAGAGCCTCAGCCGCTCGACGGCGAGCGTCGAGCCGGCGAGGACGGTGAGCGGCTCGTTGCGGTCGGCGAAGACGGTACCGGCCGCCGGCGCCACGGTGGGCGTCGCGGCATCGGCCCGCACGGCCGACGCGAAGCCCAGCGCCGCCGCGAGGAGCGTCGCGAACTCGTGCGCGAAGGGATCCGAGACCGCGTCGATGGGCAGAGCGAGGACCCGTACGGCTTCGCGCTCCCCGATCACGATCGGATAGAGGCGGAGGCGAAGACCGCCCTCGTTCGCGTCGAGAGGGTCATGGCGGTCGCGCAGCTCGTCGAGCGTCCGCGCCGAAAGGCGGGGCAGGGTCCCCTTCCACACCGCGGCGACGGCATCGCCGGCGGTGGGCTCGCGGAGCGAGACGATCGCGATGGAGTGGAGCGGTGAGGACGAGGAGATCCAGGAGATCAGCTCCTGCAGGGCCTCGTCGAGAGGTACGGGCCTCGCGACGCGCTCGTAGACCCCGGTCCAGGCCGCGGCGTAGGGCGATGGCGCGTTCTGCGCCTGGGGCCCGGAGGCCGGAGCGGGCGGAGCCACGATGGGCGCGGCGATTCCGGCCGCGGTGGGCGTCCGGCGGGCTTCGGGCTGCGGGGCTTCCGTGCGGGAGAACCGCGGAGCCTCCCTCTCGGGAACGATGACGCGGGGCGGCTCGGAGCGGGGCTCGTGACGCGAGGGCGCCGGCGTGGGCAGCTTCACGTGCACGGGCTCGGCGCTCCGGGCCGGGGAGGCCGCTGGCGCGACGGGAGCCGAGGGCGTGCCCGAGAGAGCGGCGGCCGCGGCGGCGAAGGCGTCTCTGCGGTGCGGAGGCGGGGTCCCCATGCGGGCGACGCCGGGCGGCGGACCGTTCAGCAGCGTGATCGTGGCCTCGCCGATCTGGATCCGGTCGCCGGCCCCGAGGGAAACCGTCTTCACGGGGTTCCCGTTGACCGTGACGTCCGAACCGGGAGCGGTTCCCAGGACCTCGAGGCGTAGCTCCTCGCCCACGACGCTGATGCGCGCGTGCCGGCCCAGAACACCCCGGGCGCGCACGACGAGGTCGTTGCCCGAGGAAGCGCCTATGTGAATGACATCGCGGTGAACCTTACGGACTTCAGACTCACCGCCGGTCTTGCGGACCTCGAAGCTCAGCATCGGTTGGAGACCCTCCGAAGGGATGCCGTTCGAACGGCCGACAGAGTGTACACGTGAGCTTCCGCGCAGGGCGATGACTATTGCTCGTCCTCTCGACGCGGCCGGGTGACTGCCCGGGAACACACGGCCCGGTTACCATAGGGGTCCGTGCCGGGGCTCCTCTCCGCCTCCCCTTTCCGGCGTCCGCACGACGCACCCCTCGATCTCCTCGTCGAGAACGTCAGGCGCGCGCTCGAGCCGGATGCGATCGAGCTGGAGTGGACGTTCGGCGGGGACGGACGCCACTACCGAAGGCGATTCCTCCTGCGCGGCTCCTCGGCCGCCCGGGTCGTCCGCAAGTCCCTCCCCGCGGCTGCCGGATCTCTGCGCGTGAGCTTCGGGACGAGCGGATCCGCCGACGCCGTCTCCGGCACTCTCGCCCTCCTCCGGCGCGGCCGGCGGCCCTGGACCGGTGCCGAGGCCATGCGCTTCGAGCTCCTCGGGCCGTTCCTCGCTCAAGCCCTCTCGGCGATCGCGGAAGCCGAGATGGCGGCCACGCGCGCCGAGAGCCTCTCGTGGGTGGCCGAGGAAGCGGGCACACCGCTGCTTCTGTTCGGCGCCGACGGCAGCATCCTGTACGCGAACGAGGCCGCCGACGCCCTGCTCTCCCGGCAGACCGAGGAGGGCCTCGCCGTGCGGGGCCAGGACCGGCGGGCCGTGCCGCTCCTCTCGCACCTCATCCGCCTCGTGAAGGAGGGCCGCAGCACCACGGAGCGGCTCGCCGTCACCGGAGGCCGTTCGCTCGAAGCGCGCATCTCGGCCCGCGACGGAACGTCGAACGTGAGGGTCGTGACGCTCCGCGAGCTCTCGCCCGTCACGGTGAGCGACCTCCGGCCGCACCTTCGGGCGCGCGGCGTCTCCGACCGGGAGGCCGACGTCGTGGAGAGCGTCCTCCTCGGGCGCCGCAACGCAGAGATCGCGACGCAGCTCTTCATCAGCGAATACACGGTGAAGGACCACCTCAAGCACGTGTTCCAGAAGCTCGGCGTCATGTCGCGGGGGGGCCTCCTCGGAGTCCTGCAGGCGCTCTCGGCCGGAGAAGAGCCCGGGGCCGGTGCGCAGGGTGCGTCCCGCCAGGGCCGGAAAAAGGACCTCCCGGGCCGGAACTGAGGGTCCTCGGGAGAGGTCCGGGTGCGCGTGGTAGTTTCCCCCGCCCCGTCAGACCTCGGGGCCGAAGCCAAGACGCCGATCAACTTTCAAGGAAGACATGTTCCGCCTCAAAAAGCTCGACATTCACGGGTTCAAGTCCTTCGTCGACAAGGTCACCGTCACGCTCCCGAGCCGCATCACGGCGATCGTGGGCCCCAACGGCTCCGGCAAGTCGAACATCTGCGATGCCGTGCAGTGGGTGCTCGGCGAGCAGCGCGCGAGCGTGCTCCGCGGCACGACGATGGACGACGTCATCTTCAACGGCTCGGCACGGCGGCGGCCCATGGGCCTCGCCGAGGTGACCCTCACGCTCGAGGCCCGCGGTGATCACTGGAAGGAAACCGGCGGCGAGGTCGTCATCACCCGGCGCGTGCACAGAGACGGCGAGAGCGACTACCTCCTCAACGGCAAGCGTTCGCGCCTCAAGGACATCCAGGAGATCCTCCTGGGCACGGGCCTCGGCGTCCGCGCCTACTCGATCATCGAGCAGCAGAAGATCGACCTCATCCTCTCGACGAAGCCCCAGGACCGGAGGCGTCTCATCGAGGAGGCCTCGGGCATCTCCAAGTACAAGATGCGCAAGCGCCAGGCGGAGCTGAAGCTCGAGGAGACCCGCTCGAACCTCCTGCGCCTCACGGACATCGTCTCGGAGATCGAGAGGACCTGCACGTCGCTGAAGCGCCAGGCCGGCCGGGCCGCGCGCTGGAAGGAGCAGGCCGACGTCCTCGCGGCGCTCAAGAAGAAGCTCTCGCGCCTGCGCGCCGACCGCCTCACCGAAGCGCTCGTCGCGGCCGAGGCCACGCTCCTCGCCGCCAACGAGCGGGAGGCCGCGGCCATGGCCGATCTCGTCGCGCGGGACGCCGAGGCCACCGAGGACCGCCGCCGCGCCGACGAGGACGAGCGCCAGGGACGCGCTCTCTCGGAAGCTCTGGCGAAGGCCCGCGAAGCCCTGCTCGCGGCCGAGGCCGCGGTGGCCACGGCCGAGAAAGACGTCGACGAGGGCCGCGCCCGCCAGCAGCTCCTCCTCGCGCAACAGCGCGAGGCCGAGGCCGACCACGTGCGCTCGGCCGAGGAATCGGCCCGCGGACAGGAGCTCCTCGAAGAGGTCGACCGCTCGCTCGGCACCGCGGAGGAGAAGGCCCGCGAGGCCGCCCAGGCCCTCGCGGAGGCCGCCCGCCAGGAAGGCGACTCCAATGCCCGCCGTGAGGCCGCGCGCCGTGAGCTCCTCCAGGCCGCGGGGCGCGCCGCCGATGCCACGAACCGCGAGCGCGAGGCCGCGCTCCTCGCCGACCGGCTGAGCTTCGCGCTCGCAAAGCTCGAGGAGAGGAAGCTCAAGGCCGACGAGGTCGTGGCCGAGAGGCAGCGCGTCCTCTCGGAGCTCGAGGCGCGGGAGAGCGAAACGGCCCTGGCCCTCGAGGTCGCGCGCCAGAGGCTCGAGGAGACCGGTCTCTCGCGGAAGGCCGCCGAGGAGAAGCTCGCGAGCCTCAAGAGCGAGCGCGAGGCCAAGCAGGCCCGCCGGCATGAGGTCGAGGTGCGCATCGCCGCCCTCGAGACGACGCTCAAGGCGCGCGAATCCGGCGGCGAGGCGGCCCGCAAGGCGCTGGCCTCGATCGGACTCTCGGAGTTCACGGTGCTCGCCGATCACTTCGACGCGCAGGAGGGCTTCGAGACGGCCCTCGACGCGGCGCTCGGCTCGGCGCTGGAAGCCCCCGTCGTGCGCGACCGCGCGTCGGTCGACGGCGTGGTCGCCGCGGTCCGCGCGGCCAAGCTGGGCACCGCGCGCTTCATCCACCCCGTCTCCGGCGGGGCCGCGGAGGCCAAGGCCATGCCCGCGGACTCGCGGGTCCAGGGCATCTCCCACGACCTCCTCACGCCCAAGCCCGGCGACGAGGCGCTGCTCGTCGCGCTGCCCGACGCCGTCGTGGTCGACACGATGGACGACGCGCTCGCGATGGCGCCTCTCTTCCCCGACCGCACGCTCGTCACCAAGGACGGCATCGTCGTGCGCGGCTCCGTCGTCGAGGCCGCGGGCACCGAGGTGCCGGGCGAAGGTCTCTTCACCGTGCGGCGCGATCTCAAGGCCCTCGCGCACGAGCGCGACGAGCTGGTCGCCCGCATCGAGGGCCTCTCCCTCGACGTCACCGGCACGACCTCCGAGGCCTCGCAGCTCGCCCAGGCCGTGGACCGCGAGATCGCGGCGAGCCGCCGGGCCGACCGCGAGCACTCCGAGGCCTCCGCCCGCGTGAAGGGCGCTCGCGAGGAGCACCGCCGCGCCGAGCGCGAGCGGCTCGTCCTCGGCGAGGAGGAGAAGGGCCTGCGGGCCGATCTCACGCGGGCCGGCGAGAACCGGTCCGAGGCCGCCAGGCTCGTGGCCCAGCGCAACGCCGAGAGCGCGATCGTGGAGCGCACGATCGGCGAGCTCGAGGCGGCCGTGGACACGCTGCGCGGCACACGCCTCTCGTTCGCGGAGGCCGAGGCCCTCGCGCGCGGCGCGCGCGACGTGCTGCGCGAAAGGCGCCGTGCCGCCAAGGAGACGTTCGAGACGCACCGCAGCCGGGCCGAGGGGCAGGCGCGGCGCCTCCTCGACATCGCGCGCCAGCTCGAGGAGCTGAAGGGCCGCGAGGAGAACGGGCTCGTCTCCGGCGAGGAGGCGCGCGAGCGCAGGGAACGGGCGAGAGAGGCGGCCGCGCTGGCCGAGAGCGCGCGCACGGCGTTCGACGCCGAGGCGCAGGAGCGGCGGATCTCGCGCGAGGCCAACGACCGCGCGGCGCACGCCGCCCGCGAGCTCGTCGACCAGACGCGGAAGCTGCGCTTCGAGGCCGAGCTTTCCGTCGAGAGGAAGAAGGCCGACTGGGACTACCTGCTCGAGACGTGCCGCAACGAGTTCGGCTGCGCGCCCCTCGAGCTGCCTGCCGTGGAGCTCGCGGAAGGGGAGGCCCTGCCCGACGAGGCCGCCCTCGCCGAGGACGTGACCCAGAAGACCCTGGCCCTCGAGAAGCTGGGGCCCGTGAACCACGCCGCGCTCGAGGAGTTCGACGCCGAGAGCAAGCGCCACCAGGAACTGAGCACCCAGAAGCTGGACCTCGAGAGGTCGCTCGAGCAGATCCTCGAGACCATCGGAACGATCAACGAGACGTCCTCGGAGCGCTTCCGCGAGGCGTTCATGGCCATCAACGCGAACTTCTCGCAGGTCTTCCAGCGCCTCTTCCGCGGCGGTCAGGCGTCGATGCATCTCCTCGACGAGACCGACATGCTCGAGAGCGGCCTCGAGATCATGGCCCAGCCGCCGGGCAAGCGGAACCAGACGATCGGGCTCCTCTCGGGCGGCGAGAAGGCCCTCACGGCGGTCGCGCTGCTCGTGGCGATCTTCAAGTTCAAGCCCTCGCCGTTCTGCATCATGGACGAGGTGGACGCCCCGCTCGACGAGGCCAACATCGACCGGTTCACCGGGCTCCTCCAGGAGCTGTCCGAGGAGACCCAGTTCGTGCTCATCACCCACAGCAAGCGGACGATGGAAACGGCGCAGGCTCTCTACGGCGTCACCCAGGAAGAGCCGGGCGTGTCGAAGCTCGTCAGCGTCCGCTTCGACTGACCTCCGGGCGGGCATAATCGGCGGCTCATGGAACCGTCTCCCCGCCTGGAAGCGTTCCGGCAGCTCTTCTTCCAGAGGCTCACCCGGTACGAGTACCGGGGAGTGCTGGGCCAGGGCGGCATGGGCGTCGTCTTCGCGGCGTACGACCGGGACCTCGACACCGAGCTCGCGATCAAGGTGCCCACGCCGTCTTTCGAAGAGAAGGCGCCCGGTGTGCTGGCCCGTTTCAAGCGCGAGCTCCTCCTCTCGCGCAAGATCAAGCACCCGAACGTCGCCCGCCTCTACGATTTCGGCGATTGCGAGGGCTGCCCGTACGTCACGATGGAGCTCATCCCCGGCGTCTCGCTCCGCACGCTCATGGAGCGGGAGCCGGAGATGCCCGTCTCGCGCGTGCTCTTTCTCTTCCGGCAGATCACGAAGGGCTGCGGCGCCGCGCACGCGGAAGGCATCACGCACCGCGACCTGAAGCCCGAGAACGTCATGGTGGGTGAGGGCGATACCGTTTCGATCCTGGATTTCGGCCTCGCGCGGAGCGAGAAGAGCCCCAACCTCACGCGGCACGGCGAGGTGCTCGGCACGCCGAACTACATGGCCCCGGAGGTCCTCCGGGGCGGACGGGCTCTGCCATCGGCCGACGTCTACTCGATCGGCGTCATGCTCTT
>JAEUQS010000373.1 GCA_016789625.1 Acidobacteriota bacterium
ACCCCTTCGACATCGGGGCCCAGACCGTGGTTTCGACGCTCGTCTCCGCGCTCCTCGGGGTGACGCCCGAGGCCGCGGCCCTGGCGGGTCTCGTCCTCGTGTTCCTCGGGGTCTTCCAGCATCTCAACGTGCGCACCCCGCGCGCGCTCGGGCTCCTGGTTCAGCGCCCGGAGAGCCATTCCGTCCATCACGAGCGCGGGGTTCACGCGTTCAACTACGGAAACCTCTCGCTCTGGGACCTCGCGTTCGGAACCTTTCGCAACCCCGGTGAGTTCGCCGCCGAGGCCGGCTTCTGGGACGGGGCGTCTTCCCGTGTCGGGAAGATCCTGCTGGGTGTCGACGTGGGGCAGGCCCCTCAACGGGGAGAGTCCGGCCTCGCGCCCTTCGTGAAGGACGCGGCCCGCGAGCCCGGCAGGAGCACGATCGCCTCGTAGCCGTGAAGGAGCGCGAGGAGCGACGACTGGTCGACGCCTTCGACCTTCTCCCGGAAGAGCCGCTGGTAGGGCCGCAGGGGTCGCAGGTCGACCAGCGTGGGAACCTCGGGCTCCTTCGCGGGCAGCAGAGGACGGAGCCAGGCCGGGAAGTCCTCGAAGGTCGAATACCCCTCTCCGAGCGCGACGACGTAGAGGCCGAAGGCTTTCGAACCGTTCACGATGGCCAGCTCGTGCGCGAGATTGCCGATCGGAAAGGCCTGCGTCGGGTTCCGGCCGTGGTACAGGTGGTTCGCCCCGAACTTGAAGAGCGCCTTCGGCAGCGAACCGCTCCTGGAAGCACTCCGATACCTGCGGAGGAAGTTCGTCTTCAGCTCCTCCTCGCGCACGGTGTTGTTGTAGAGCCCCACGAACTCTCCCGCCTGGGCGCGGCGGTAGTAGCCGAAGATCTCGGCCGATTTCGCGAGGCGAGCGATCAGCTCGGCACCGCGGCCGGTGGGCCCGAAAGCGGCGGACAGATCCTCCAGCTCGGCCGGGGTCGTCGGCGCGAGGAGCCACTTCACCGTGTACTTCGGGCCTTCGTCGTCCTTCCGGGCCGCGTCGAGCAGCGTCTGTGCGCGAAGGCGCGCGGCAGCGGTGGGCGCGAGCTTCACCAGCTCGTCGAGATAGCGCACCGCCCCCGTAGCCTGCTCCACGCCCCAGATCGCGTCGGGGCCCTTCACGCCGCGCGCCACCTGGGCGAGGAGCGCGAGGTCCTCGTCCGAGTCGAACTCGAAGAGCGTGTTGTAGCGGCGCGCGTGCGTCGCGAGCCGGTCGACGTCGCCCCGAAGAGCAGGTGACAGGGCGTCCTCGATCGCGACGGGATCCTGCTCGACGACGAGCGTGCGATAGCCCAGCTCACCCTGCAGCAGCCGGAAAAGCGAGCCGGCAAAAAGCGGGATCTCGTGATCACCGTGCATCTCGCCGAGGAGCACGAACTGACTCGAGGCCGCCGCGTCCTTGAAGACCCGGGCCCCGGGCCCATCGACGCCATTCCCATCGTAGGTGAAGGCGTGCGCGCTCGCGGCCACGAGATCGGAGGTGAGCGGCGGCTGGGCCTTCGGCTCCTGGGCCGAGAGACCGCCGCACACGAGCATCGTCATCAGAACGAAAGAGCGCTTCATGAATCCTCCGAACGTGGAAACGGAACTCTGGCGAATCGGTTCCTCCGCCGCCGAGGGATTCGACCAGGGCCTAACATCGGCCGCGTGAAACGAACCCTCCTTGCCGGCCTCCTGGGAGCCCTGGCCCTTTTCGCCGCCCCGTCCGCCCGCGCTCAGGACGGCCCGATCCAGGACAACAGCTTCCTCCTCGAGGAGGCCTACAACCAGGAAGCGCGCGTGGTGCAGCACATCTTCACGTGGCAACGCGCGCGGGAGGGCAATTGGGATCTCGCCTTCACCCAGGAGTGGCCGTTCCTCTCGCAGAAGCACCAGCTCAGCTACACGATCCCTTTCGCGTTTCGCGAGGAATCCTCGGAGACGCGCTTCGCGAACGTGGCGCTCAACTATCGGTACCAGCTCATAGGTAGCGGCCAGACCGCCCTCGCCGTCGCGCCGAGGTTCTCGGTGTACCTGGGCACCGGCGACGAGACCACCGGCCACGGCTCCCGGGCCACGGCGTTCGAGCTGGGGCTTCCGGTAAGCTGGGCGGCCAACACGTGGCTCGTCACGCACGTCAACACCTCGTTCCGGTACACGCCGAGCGACCGCAACGCCGAAGGAGACCGCGCGCGCACGGTGAGCACCTCGGTCGGCGCGAGCGCGGTGTTCCTCCTCCACCCGAAGGCCAACGTCTTCGTCGAGGCGCTGTTCACCGGGGGCCGCGCCGTGATCGGCCCCGGCACGACGGACCGCGAGCAGTCCGCCACGATCAACCCCGGGGCGCGTTTCGCGATCGACCTGGGCCGGCTGCAGATCGTGCCCGGCATCTCCTTCCCCATCGGCTTCGGGCCGAGCTCCGGAGAACGCGGCGTATTCCTGTACCTCAGCCTCGAGCATCCGTTCTGAGGGGCGACCTGCTCATTTCACCGTGAAGCGCGCGGGCGGAATCGTGACCCGCGCGTCGGGGTTGTAGAAGTCGGTGAGCGTCGACGGCGCCGTGAGAGCACGAATGGGATATCGCGGACGGAAGCGGAACGAGAACACCGATCGCGGCTTGTCGCCCCAGAGAGGCCACACATAGAACACGACACGGTCGGGCTGCACCTCGTACTGGTAAACCCCGTCGTGAAAGCTCCGGACGAGCTCCGAGAGCCTGGCCCGGTCCACGTCGGCACCGGGAGGCAGCCCCACCTCCACGAGCAGCATGCCGCGACCGCGTTCGCTCGTCCTTTCCGCGGAGACGCTCGCCGTGATCGTCTGCCCCACCGCGGCCTCCGTGGCGTCGTAGGTCACGCGCAGCGCGAGGTCGGGCGACGGCGTGCCGCCGTTCCACGGCGCGCGATAGCGGAGCGTGAGGTGGGCCGCGGCCGAGCCGCTGCCCGCCGTCGTGAGCAGGACCTCGTTGGGGCCCGCCCGCAGGACCTTCGACAGCTCCACCGAGATGGGGTCCAGCACCCGTTCGCCGGAGGCCGGCTGCAGATCGTCGAGCGGCGTTCCATTGACGAGGATCCGGACGGTTCCGAGCTCTCCCTCGGGAAAGCCCCCGAGGAGGGCCTCGAGCACGCGGATCGTCGCGTGCCCCGAGAACCAGAGGCCCGTCGCTTCCCTTCGCCTCAGGAGAAAGAGCAGAGCGGAATCCGCGAGCTCCCGGTCGCGGCCGGTTCGGAGCAGCGCCTGCGCCGCGAGCGCGGTCACCTCGATCGCGCCCGCCCGGCCCCACGTGTGGAAGGGGCTGGTCGAGTCGTGCGGCCAGGAGGTCTCGCCGCGATCTGTACGCGCGAGAGCCCGGAGCCGTGCCCGGGCCACCTCGGCGCGCTCCGGCTCGCCGGCCTCCTCTGCCGCGAGCGCGAAAGCGGCGCAGAAGTACGCCTCCCCGTCCCCCAGCCCCGAGGACTTGCGGGACGCGTCCTCGAGGTGAGCAAGGGCCACCTTCAGCGCCGAGGCGGCACCCGGCGTCTCCACCGTCTGCTTCGCGAGAGCGCGCGCCGCGAGAGCCGTCGTCGCGAGCCCACGGGGACTGGAAGCAGAGGGAACGAACGAGCCATTGGTCCCCTGCGCCCGCACGAGCCAGGCGACGTTCGCCCGAAGGAACGTCTCGTCCACCCTCACGAGACGTGACGCGTCGGCGAGGAACGTGAGCGCGTAGGCCGTGAGCGCCACGTCGGGCGCGCCCCCTTCGAAGTAGGCGATGCCTCCCGACGGCGACGAGAAAGCCGTGACCTTCTCGACCCCCGAACGCACGTAGCCGAGGGCCCTCGCCTCGAGGTCCGGCTTCGAGCGCCCGGCAGCCCGCAGGCTCCGGAGCGCGAGCAGGCTCGCGTTGGCGAGCGAGACCGTCTGCTCGGCACAGCCATGCGGCCGCTCGACCATGGACTCGAGGCCGTCCACGACCTGCGCCAGCACGTTGGGGTACACCGTGAGCGTGGCCATCGCCGTTCCGGTGAGAGCCTCCGGAGGCACGTCGACGACCAGACGGAGGTCCCCTCGAAGGAGCCCGCCTTCCGAGACGTGCTTCTCCTCCGCGTTCTCATGAACGGTGACGGGCTTCGTGATCGCGTCCGAGGGCTGCGCCTTTCCCGGCTCACCCAGACCGAGCGCCGTCACCCGCTGCTCCCCGAGAGCGATGGCACGCGCGGCGCGGAATCGGAACCGCTCGACCTTCGAGTCGCCCGCAGCGACTGTGAGCTCCTGGCGCGCCCCGCCGAGGAGGTGGAACCAGATATCTGGTTCCATGCTCAGCGCGACCCGCTGCTCGCGCTTCTGGTAGTTCCGAACGACCACGGGGAGACCGATCTCGTCGCCCACGGTGAGGATCCGCGGCGGGTCGTGGTCCACGAAGAACGGCTGGAAGGCCGTGAAGTCCGTGCGCGTGAAGCCGACCGAGCCGTCGTCGGTCGAGGCCACGGCGAAGAGCGACCAGGTGGTGATGTTGTCCGCGAGATCGAAGGTCAGCTTCAGCCGGCCGTCAGCGTTCGTCTCGAGCTCCGGCCGCCACAGGAGCGTCTCGGGAAAGTTCTTCCGAACCCGCGGCGTGCCCATGGGACTGCGGGGAGCCGGAGCCGGAACGGCCTTTCCGGCGGGCCCGTCTTTCGCGGCCGCGGCGGTCGCGGTCGAGGCCGTCTGAACGGCCGGGCTCTCCGCCGTGACCGTGATTCCCTCAGTGACGATCGCGAGAGCGAGGGAAACCTCGACGACGGTCTCCGATCCGCTCGTCACCCTGACGCCTCGGCGCTCGACGGTGAGAAACCCAGTCAGGCTGAAGACCAGGGTGTACGAACCGTCCGCGAGCCCCCGGAAAACGTATGTGCCGTCTGCCCTCGTGATGGCGGTCTCGCGGGTCCCCGACGTTTCGCTCTTGCAGAGCACCTCCACGCCCGGCAGTTGCTGGCCGGAGTCGTCGGTGACGGCACCCCGGATGGAAGCCGGAAGGGGCGGAGCGTCCGGCGGCTTCACCGGCTTCGGCGCGGCGGCGGACTCCGGCTCGAAGGGCCCCACGACCTCGCGGCGCTGTCCCGGAACTCGCACATCCTTCACGACGAAGTCGTCGCTCGTGCCGAGAGCTCCGTCGAGGCCGGAAGACGTGAGCCGCAGGACCTCTGCATCCTGCGTGACACGCCGCGAGAACCGCCTTCCGTCCTTCTCGAGCGTGGAGAGCTGGATGGACTCCGGCTCCACGCGGAACCCTGCGGACCAGGCCCTCCCGAGCGGGTCACCCCGCAGCGGTCCCTCGCCCAGATACGCCAGGGCCTCCGTCAGCTCTCCATCGCTTCCGGGGGGACAGCCCCGGAGCCGCTTGTAGGTCTCGGCCGCGAGCCTCACGCGCGCCACGATCGCGGAGTTGAAGTCCATCCGCGCGTCGGCGAGGGTCAGGCAGTCCTCGGAAAAAAGGCGCGCCGTGAGACCGTCTTTCGTGGGAAGCATCTCGAGCGTCACGCGGCCGCCCAGGCGATCCCGCAGCGCGTCGATCTCGAATCCCGCCTCGGCGATCAGGTCTTCGGCGTCGAGGAGCGCCTTGCCCGTTCTCTCCCCGAAGCGCCTCATCGCGTCGAGGAGCGCCCGCTCCTCCTCGACGAGCGAAAGCACCCGGTATTCCGCGGCCACGAGATCGTCGGGGGTGCCCCAGCTCTGGTCGGGCCCCGCGCTCAGAACCCGCAGCAGATCGCGCGGCGGGTCCACGTGGTACTCCAGACGAAACGTCACGTCCCACGGATCCAGGGGAATCCCGGAGACCCGCGCCGCGACCTCGGCCTCCGTGCGGGGCAGCCTCCGGCCGTCGACCAGCAGCTCCTTGCGGAAGGGCTCGAGCGTCATCTCGAGAAGGTCCTCGAAGCTGGCCGTCCGCGTCGACGTCGCCGCCTCGGGCCAATAGCCGTACCAGCGGTTCAGGAGAGCCTCGGCCACGAGGTCGACGCCGGGCGGAACGCTCTTCTCCGTCGCGAGGCGGTGGAGATCGGCGACCCGGAATCCCGCGAGCTCCTCGTCCAGCTCGAGAAGGCGGCGTATGGGCAGAGTGAACGGATCCCCCTTCGAGGAGTCGCCCTCCCACTCGCCGTCCGCGACTCTCTCCTCGACGGCGCGGTCGACCACGGTCACGCCCAGGTGCCCCGCGACCGGACGCCCATCTCGCCGCTTCAGCGTCAGACGTGCCGTTGCGGAATCGCCCGGCCGGTGGCTGCTCTTCGAGAGCCGCGCCGTGAGAACCAGCTCGCGATCCTCCGGGTACACGACGGTCCGCCGGCCCACCGCGCGAACGAAGCGCGTCCAGTCCCCGCTCGCGGAATAGGCAGCGACAGTGACCCGCCCCTGGAACTCCTTCTGGTAGGGAAACGTGTAGTGGCCCTTTCCTCCGCGGATCGGCACGGTCTTCCAGAAGAGAAGCCCCGACTCCCCCACGACGTCGAGGTACGCGAAGCCGTCCTCGTAGCTCGCGGCGAGATCCACCGACAGAGGCCGTCCCCGCTTCAGGATCGGCGAGGGAACCGTGACTCGCAGGGCGGGTTCCGAACGATCACCCTCGGGGCCCCAGTAGTCTTCCTCGGACCGTCCCCGCCGGCCCTGCGCGTCCTCGGCCTCGAGCGTGAGGAGCCGGCCGCTCGGGAGGGGCGCGACGAGCTTGCCGACGCCGAACCGGTTCGTCTGGAGCGAGCCGACGGCCCGGCCGTCCACGGCGACGCTCACACGGCAGGACGCCGGGGTTCCGTCGGCACCGAACGTCGAGACGTAGATATCGGAGTCCAGCGCCGGATGCCTCGGCGGATCCCCGAGCAGATAGACGTGAATCGGTTCCTCGCTCGTTCGCAGGTCGAACCGCCGCCGCTCGGTGCGCCCCGTCGTGGAATCGGTCACGGCGGCCTCGAACGGAGTGTCCCGGAACCGCCCCCGGTACCACATCTCGCGGTCGGGGAGCTCCAGGACCGCGTGGAACGCCGCATCCGCTCCCGCTTCTCCCGCTGCCACGGGCTGGTCGCTCGACGACTCGCGGCGCCTTCCCCAGCTCCAGCGCGACTCCGCCTTGACGACGCGAACCGAGAACCTCCGGAGGGGCTCTCCCGAGAGGTAGGCCGCTGAAATCGCCACCGAAGCGCGCTCGCCCGGAGCCGTGAATGGCTTTTCGGGCTTCACCGTGACCGTGAACGTCGGGAGCTCGTAGCGCGAGACCGCGACCCACGCCGCAGACCACACGTCGTCGCGTCCGCCATCCTTTGGCCCGAGCGTGACGCGGTATTCGCCGTCCGACACGTCCTCCGGAATCTCCCAGTCGGCGAGGACGACGCCGGAAGCTGCCGTCGTCCCTTCGCGCCGGAGAACGACCGTGCGGTCGGGCGCCTCGATCCGCACCGTCGTCTCCCGCCCCGCGATCGGCCGCCGGGAGCCGTCGAGGACGAGCGCCCTCACGTGGAGAGTCTGTCCCCTCTGGTACAGCGCCTTGTCCGTCGAGATGAGGCCCTTGGTCTCCCACAGCGCGTAGGTTTCCACCTCGACCTTCCTCGCAAGGCCGCGGTAACGGGCGGTGACCTCCACCCCGCGATGCACGACTCCACCCTCGGGAACCGCGACGGCGAGCTCCGCGACGCCGGCTTCGCCGGTGACCGCCGTCCCCTTGGAGCCGGCGAATTCGGCTTCGATCCCGACTCCGGCCAGCGGCCGCCCGTCCCGCGAGACGGCCTCGACCCAGATGGGAACCGTCTGACCGTACACGACGCCGGGCCCCCGGGCACGGATCTCGAAGGAATCGACCAGGGCCTCCGAGAGAGAGACGATCCGGGGCCCGGGCAGCGCTCCGCACGGTCCCACGGTATGGCGCAGTCGATACCACGTCAGGTCGGACTGATGGGCCGTGGGCATCGACAGGAGACCGACGTCGATGGGCAGCTCGAACACGCCACCTTTCGGAACCGTCTGTCGCGCCGAGCCGCTCCACAGAGCGAAGCTCTTCGCGTCCAGGATCTGGCCGGTGCCGCACAGCTCGCCCTCCCGTGAAACCGGAATCCGGGCGATCAGGAGGTCGCCTTGGGCGCGAACGGTCACCCCGCCCTCACCGCGAGCGGGGAGACCCGTGAAGAACGCGATCGCCAGAAGAGCGGCACCGAGGAATCTCAGGACGGCCACCTCGGGCATCACCTACGCGAGGATGATGCCGCAGGGCCACAAACGGCGACATCGAGACACGGATGGGGTCATCCGCCTCGAATGAACGCGAGCTTCATCCCGATTTCCGTATGAACGAACGGAATGTTGGGGTCAGAATCGAAAGGACCGGACCACGTCCAGGGCGCGATGAACGTCCTCAGGCACGTTGGCGAGCCCCACGGAAGCCCTCACGGCGCCGACCGCCGTTCCCAGGCACGCTCCGAACCGTTCCACCGTGAAGCCGCCTTCGAGCTTCAGGAGGCAGGCCTCGATCCGCTCCCTCCCGAGCCCGAACGCAGACTCCGAGGCTCCGGGGTTGCAGAAGCAGCCGCCGCGCAGGGAGACGCCCCGCGTGCGCGCACGCGCTTCGACCTCGGCGTACGGGAGCACGCGTCCGCGCGGGTCGAGGACGTTGAAGGCCACCGTCCCTCCGCGATCGTCCCCGCTACGGGGTCCGTGGATCCACACCAGCGGCGCGCCATCGGTATGCCTCAGGTCCCCGAGGCCGGAGAGGAGCAGGCGCGTCAGCGAGGCGACGTGCGCCGAGATGCGGCACATCCCCACGCGCTCGACGAGATCGAAGCCCGCGTCCAGCGCGGCGATCGCGAGAAAGCTGGGCGTGCCGTCCTCGAAGCCCTCGTGACCCTCGCGCAGCCGGTACGTGTCGGCCGCCACGGACGCGTACTCCACGGTGCCCCCCGCGAACCACGGGCGCCGCAGGAGCGAGAGCGACTCGCGCCGCGCGACGAGCGCTCCGAGCCCCGTCGGGTAGCCGAAGAGCTTGTAGAACGACAGAGCCACGAAGTCCGCCGGACAGTGGCGCAGGCTGAGCGCCCGGCTGGGGACGTAGGCGGCGGCGTCGAGGAGGACTTCGAACCCGAGATCCCTGGCTCTCTCGACCAGCAGCAGCGAGTGCCTGACGCCGGAAAAGTTCGACTGTGCGGGAAACGCGAACAGACCGCCGCCGGAAGGGGCCGCCTCCAGGTAGGCCTCGGGCCGGCTCAGCCGCAGATCGGCGTCGAGGGGCAGGATACCCACGCGGGCGCCGGCGCGACGGGCGTACTCCCGGATCCCGTTCACCGAGTTGTGGTTGTCGGCCGTGAGGAGGAGAGAACGGCCGGGGCGGAAGGGATAGCTCTCGGCCACGAGCTTGATGGCGGCGCTCGCGTTGGCCGTGAAGACGACGTCGTGGGTCTGCTCGTCGGTCCCGAGGAAGCGAAGCACCCGGCGCCGTGCGAGGTCGATGATTCCGGTGCTCGCGCGGGAGGGCCCGGAGTCGGAATGAGGGTTTCCGAAGATCCCGCCCGAGAGGAGCGCGTGGTGCGCGCGGAGCTGCGATTCCGCGTAGAGAGCGCTCCCCGTGTAGTCCAGGTAGGCGTGACCCTGCTCGTCGAGGCGCGAGAACTCCCGCCCGCGGAGCGACTCGAACGACTCGACCGCCGGATCGACGACCCTCGCGGTCAGCATCCCCGGCCCCGCACCAGGGCCGCCCGGACCTTCCGGGGTGGCGCCGTCTCGCCCGGCGCGAGGAGGCGCGGAACGCCGCCGAAGTAGCGGCTCAGCTCGGACGGCGTCGTCGGGCTGAGGACGTCGTCGATCCAGCCCTCGGCGCCGCGCTCGAGGATCCGCAAGTCGCGAACGCCCTGCGCGCGAAGGCGGGCCCAGATCCTCTGCGATTCTCCGGCTCCGTCCTCCGAAACGAGCACGACGGTCGACTGTGGGGCGAAACGCTCCTCCGGGACGAATCGCTCCCCTCGCGGCAGACGCACCTCGATGGTCGACCGCAGATCCACCACGCGAAGGCCCGGACGGCGGTCGCGGATCCAGCCGGCCAGCTCGAGCGGCGCGACGAGGGCCGGCCCTGTGCCCGCGGGCGCCTGATCCCTTCCGAACGGCGCGAGGAAGCCCCCGAACGCGGCAGCGAGCGCGAGCAGGTGTCGTACGTTCATGACGGCCTCTCGAACCGATCGAGGAACCGGAAAGCCAGGAGCGCGAGAGCGACGACGCCGGCCACGACGACACCCTCCGGAATGCCGAGGAGCACGGGCAGCGTGAGCGCGCCGCGCGGCGTGCTCTCCTGGAACGCCCGGAGGCGCTCGAAGCCCAGCCCCGCGACGAGCACGCCCGAGAGCACCCCGAGCATCACGAAGAGTCCGTCAGCCCGCCCCGTCGCGGCGGCCACGCAGGACGTGCCGGGACAGAGCCCGGCCAGCACCATCCCCGCCCCGAAGATCAGTCCGCCGGCGAGCTGCGGCGC
Source organism: Acidobacteriota bacterium (assembly GCA_016789625.1). Taxonomy (GTDB): domain Bacteria; phylum Acidobacteriota; class Thermoanaerobaculia; order UBA5066; family UBA5066; genus JAEUQS01. Next base: position 10,461 of record JAEUQS010000373.1, read on the forward strand.
GAGGAACGTCTCGGGCAGGTACAGACGCGGAAGGTCCAGAAGGCCGAGCCGTGAAAGCCAGAACGCCCCGAGAAGAGCCGTGACGACGGCCGAGAACATCACGCGGAAGACGGCGAAGTTCGTCAGAAAGAACTGTCCCGAGAGGCGCCTGGCGCTGCCCAGCCCGGCCCTCTCCAGCGCGAACCCGAACGCGAAGCCGATGGCGACGGCCACGAGGAGCGCTCCGTCCGGACCGAACCACCCGAGATCCACGAGCGGAGCGCTCACATCCTCACCGCCACGCCCGCCTCACGAACGGAGCGACGAGGTACGCCCCCGCGAACGCGGCCAGCATGAAGATCCAGCTCCCCACGGCGAGGAGCGCGCCGCCCGTGAGCGCGAGGCCGCTCGTGCAGCCCCTCGCGAGAACGGCGGCGAGCCCCATCACCGCGCCGCCGAGGAACGCGAGGCCGAGCCGAGACCCGCTGCCCAGGCGCGGCCCGCGCTCCACCTCGAGCTTCAGGCGTCCCGCGAGAAGTGCCGACAGGAAGCCCCCGCACACGACGCCGAGGAGCTCGAAGAGCAGCCACTCGCGCCACGGCCCTTCACCCCCGAGGTAGCGCGAGAAGTACGCGCTCGACGCCGCGGTGCCCGGCGCCACCGCGTCGACGAGCCCGGCCGCGCCGCTCGCGAAGGCTCCCGAAGCCCCGAGACCGCGCCCCATCACCACGAACGCGGCAAGGAGCACG
>JAEUQS010000396.1 GCA_016789625.1 Acidobacteriota bacterium
GGTCTCCTGCTTCCTGAAGGACCGGACGGGCTTCGTCTGGATCGGCACCGACCGGGGTCTCAACCGCTTCGACGGACACGACTTTCGCTGGTTTCTGAGGGATGACTCGGGGCGCGGTCTGCCCGACAGCTCGATCCAGGCGCTCCTCGAGGACCAGAAGGGGAACATCTGGATCGGCACCGCGAACGGCGGGCTCACGGTCTTCGATCCGGTCTCCGAGACGTTCCGGACGTTCCGGAACGAGCCCGAGGATCCCCAGAGCCTCGCGCACGACCGGGTGTACGCGCTGCATCAGGGACGCAGCGGGCGCCTCTACGTCGGCACGAAAGGAGGGCTGTCCGAGCTCGAGCTCGCGGACGGCCTCCCGGCGCGGCCCCGCTTCCGAAACACCCGGGCCGGCACGGCACCCGGCGATCTGACCAACGACCGCGTCTCCAGCGTCCTCGAGGACTCGGCTGGCACGCTCTGGGTCGGCACGAAGAAGGGACTTCACCGGCGGAGGCCAGGGGCTGCCTCCTGGGAGGTCTTTCGCCAGGATCCGCAAAACCCCGTCGCGATCAACGACGAGGAGGTCTACTCCCTCCTCCAGGACGACGGCGGCGATCTCTGGATCGGCACGTGGGGAGGCGGCGGACTCTCGAGCCTTCCCCGCTCGGAGCTCTCGAGCGCGAGCCCGCGCTTCAGGAGGTTCGACTTCCCGCTCGACGACCCCCGGAGCCCCGGCGGCTCGATCATCCTGGACATCGTCCAGGATTCCGCCGGCGACCTGTGGTTCGGGTCGACGGATGGCGGGCTCGGCCGTCTGCTGCGCGAGGAGCGCGCGAGCGAGACGCCGCGCTTTCTCCACTACAGGCCCGATCTCCTGGATCCCTCGAGCCTCCAGAGCCCGTCGGCGGGCGCGCTCCTCGACGACGGCAACGGGACCCTCTGGATCGCCGAGGGCCAGAACGGGATCGCGCTGTGGGATCGCGCGACCGAACGCATCGCCCTCTACCGGCACCGCCCCGCGGAGCCGACTCTCCTCCCGAAGCCCCCGGTGGCGGCCGTCCTCGAGGACGCAGCCGGCCGCATCTGGGTCGGCACGGGAAGCGGGCTCACGCGCATCACGCCCCGAGCCGGGCCGTTCGACCCGCCCGCCGTGAAGCACTTCCACGCGGACCCGGCCGGTAAGGACCCCGCGGCCCTCGCGTCCGAGAACGTCTACGCGCTCCTCGAGGATCGGCGCTCGCGAATCTGGGTGGGGACGGTGCGAGGCGGCCTCGCGATGCTGGAGCCTGGCTCGGACCGGTTCGTGACGTTTCGCGGAAAGCGCGGTGCCGAGTCCCAGCTCCAGAACGACACGGTGCTCTCGCTGCTCGAGGACGCCGCGGGCGCGATCTGGGTCGGGACGTACGAGGGCCTCTATCGCCTCGACGAAGGAAATGGCCATCCCTCCCGCTTCCGGTTCCAGGCCTTCCATCACGAGGCCGGGAATCCCCGCTCGCTGAGCAACGACTCCGTCGAGACCCTGTTCCAGGACAAGGCGGGCCGCATCTGGATCGGAACCTACGCGGGCCTGAACGTGCTGCGTCCCGGGGAGACGGCCGTCGAGCGCGTCATCCCGAAGGAGCGCGCGCTCGCCATGCTGGGCACGGGCTTCGTCCACGGCCTCCTCGAAGCGCCCGACGGCACGCTCTGGATCGGAACCGGAGACGGCGGCCTCGTGCAATACGACCCCGCGACCGGAGGCGGACGCGCTCTCGCGGAGACCGCGGGGCTCGCGAGCCGGCTCGTCCTGGGCGTGGCGCGGGATGCCCGGGGACGGCTGTGGTTCCCCACCCCGAGCGGCCTCCACCGCTACGACGAGGCGGCCTCCCGCATCACCGTGTTCGGCAGGGCCGACGGCCTGCAGTCCGACGTGGGCTCTCGTGGCGCCTGGCACGCGGGCCGGAGCGGCCGCCTGTATTTCGGAGGACCGGGCGGGCTCAGCGTCTTCTCTCCCGCCGATCTCGCCGCCGAGGCCGCACCGCCGAACGTCGTCCTCACGGAGTTCCTCCTTGCGAACCGCCCCGTGTCCGTTTCGCCCGGTGGTCGTCTCGAGCAGCAGGTGGCGGCTCTTCCGCTGCTGACGCTCTCGCCAAAAGAGACCGTCTTCGCGCTCTCCTTCTCGGCGCTCGTGCCGCGAAACCCCAACCGCGTGCGCTACGCCTACCGCATGGAGGGCTTCGACGAGGACTGGATCGAGACCGACTGGAAGAACCGGCGGGCCACGTACACCAACCTGCCGCCGGGCAGCTACCGGTTCCGCGTCGTCGCAGCGCGTGTGTTCAGCCCGCTCAGCGAGGAAGGTGGCGCGTCCCTCGCGATCCGGGTGCTCCCGCCGTGGTACCGCACGCTCTGGTTCCGGCTCCTCCTCGCTCTGGCCACCATCGGCACGCCGGTGCTCGTGCTCCTGGCGCGAAACCGCCGTCTCGAGCGCAGCCGGCAGGAGCTCGAGAGGGAGGTCGCGGCCCGAACTCACGATCTGGCGTCGGCGAACGTGCGGCTCGAGAAGCAGGCCCGCGAGCTCGCGCTCGTGCAGGAGAAGCTGGCCCGCATCCTCGACTCGGCGCCTCAGGCCGCCTCCGACGTCGAGGGCTGGGCGGTCGCGATGGCGGGTGAGGTGCGGCGCGCGCTCGGGGCCCTGGAGCTCGGCGTCTTCGCGCTACGAGGCGGCGCGTTCGAAGCGCTTTCGTCCGACGGGATCGACATCCCGCCCCCCGACCTCTCGAACGTCGAGGCGACCGCGTCGGGCGAGATCCCGCTGGTCGCTCCGAACCAGC